>JBILFC010000177.1:0-6415 GCA_044351785.1 Bdellovibrionota bacterium | reverse complement strand
GGCCTATGTATGCGGGTAACATATTTTCAGAAGTAGAGCTTAGTGGAGATGTGAAAGTTGCGACGATTAGAAGTAGTGCTTTTAGTGCTCCGGAGAGTGGTGCAACTTGTTCAGTAAGGGAATTATCTGTTACTCTTACTTTACCTGCTCATACAGAATATGTTTCTTATGACACTGTGAAAAGTGAGCGGCCTGAGCTTGGAGATGCTGATGTGGTAGTTAGTGGCGGTAGGGCTATGAAATCAGCGGAGAATTTTGAAACAGTATTATCTCCCTTAGCGGATGTTCTTGGAGCAGCGATTGGAGCTAGTCGGGCGGCTGTTGATTCTGGTTATGCGCCTAATGATTGGCAGGTGGGTCAGACTGGTAAGATTGTTGCTCCTAAGCTTTATATTGCTGTCGGTATTTCAGGAGCTGTTCAGCATTTAGCCGGGATGAAGGATTCAAAGGTAATTGTAGCTATTAATAAGGATCCAGAAGCGCCAATATTTGAAGTGGCGGATTATGGATTGGTTGCTGACTTATATCAGGCAGTACCTGAGTTAACAGAGAAGATTAAAGCTAGTAAGAACTAAGTGAAATATTTTTATCTCATTTGTTTTTTAATTCTTTTTCAAGTTTCTTGTTATGCGGGAGATTTGAGAGAGGATGCTAAAATTTCTTTTATTGATTCGGTTGGAAAGAAGTCAGATCTTATATCAGTGGAAATTGCTAAGACTGAGCCTGAGAGAAGTAAGGGCCTGATGTACAGGCGTGAGTTAAGAGATAAGACTGGTATGTTTTTTATTATGCCGGATGATGCAATCCAGTCATTTTGGATGAAGAATACCTATATTCCTCTTGATATAATTTTTATTAAAAAAGATGGTGTAGTTGATTCTATCTTAAGAAGTGTACCTCCTCTTACTTTAACATCTAGAAAGAGTAAGGGTATTAGTAAGTATGTTCTAGAGCTCAGTGGTGGTAGTGCGGAAAAGTTGGGGGTAATTGAGGGGAGTAAGATTGAGGTTGTGGATGATAGAGCTAGCTTGTTGCATTTCCCATAGTTTTTATTCCATAAATTAGTCCTTTCATTTTTATTAAAGCTAGGATATAATTCCTTGAATTCATACGAAAACTCGGAGTAGGATCCTTAAATTATATGTATAAGCGTCTGTTATCATTAAATTTGGCTCCAGATGCATCGTGTTTCTTGTGGGGACCAAGAAAGTCAGGAAAGTCGACTTTTCTCAGGAGTAAATTCCCCGATTTAATTACTTATGATCTTTTAAAGTCTGATATTTATTTAAAACTTTTAAATAATCCAGAGAGGTTAAGAGAAGAACTTGAAGCAAAAGATCTTATACCAGGTACAATTGTTATAATCGACGAAGTGCAAAAGATCCCAGCTCTCTTAGATGAGGTTCATTGGTTGATCGAGAATAGGGGATTGAGATTTATTCTTTGTGGGTCAAGCGCGCGTAAATTGAAGCGAGGGCATGCGAATTTACTAGGTGGTAGAGCTTGGCGTTATGAAATGTTTCCCTTAGTTTCAAAAGAGATAGAGAATTTTAATTTATTAAAAGCCTTAACGCATGGGCTAATTCCATCTCATTATAATTCATCGAATATTAATAAATCTTTGGAAGCTTATGTGCAGGATTATCTGAAGGAGGAAGTTTTAGAAGAAGCTTTAACTCGAAATATTAGAGCTTTTTCTAGATTTTTAGAGTGTGTTTCAATCTCGCATGGTCAGATGTTAAATTATTCAAAAATTGCTAGTGATGTTGGCGTTGATGCTAAAACAGTTAAGGGATATTTTGAAATATTAGTGGATACTTTGATTGGGTACTTTTTAGAGCCATACGTTGGCTCTAAGTTGAGTAGAAAAGATCTATTAACTTATCCTAAATTCTATTTGTTTGATCCAGGAGTAGTTTCTTATTTAAAGAAGTTAGAGTTGAAAAGTTTGGCAGGTGCCGACGCGGGTATTTTATTTGAAGGGTTTGTTTATCATGAACTAAAGGCTTATTTGAGTTATTCTGGTAGTAGGAGAACTTTGTCCTATCTAAAGGATTATAATGGATATGAAGTTGATTTTGTAAGTGATAAGGGTGATCTTCTTATAGAAACAACAATTTCTAATGATATAAGAAAAAATGATATTAAGGGTTTAAATAATTTTGCTAAGGATTTTCCTAAGTCAAGAAAGATTGTAATTTGTCTTGAAAAGGTAAGAAGAAATATTACTAAAGACGATATTGTTATAGAAGTTTATCCGTATATGGATTTTTTAGCTGAATTGTGGGAAGGTAAAATTTTATGACATTAGTGCTTTTAGTTTTGTTTCTAGCCCTAGCATTTGAATTTATTAATGGCTTTCATGACACCGCAAATGCCATAGCAACTGTAGTTGCGACTAAGGTATTGAGTCCTAGGAAGGCAATATTAATGGCAGGGGTCACTAATTTTCTCGGTGCTTTATGTGGGACTGAGGTGGCTAGTACTGTAGGGTCTGGGATTGTAAAGTCTGAGTTTGTTAGTCTTCATACTTTAGTAGCTTGTTTGTTAGCTGGAATAATTTGGAATTTGTTAACTTGGTGGAAAGGGCTTCCATCTAGTTCTAGTCATGCTTTAATTGGTGGTTTAGTTGGTGCTACCTGGGCTACTTCTTCTAGTGTTGATTCCGTAAAGTGGGGTTCTATTAGCGAGGGTGGTTTAATTGGAAAGGTTGTAATTCCGATGTGTGCTTCTCCTATTTTAGGTTTTATCGTAAGTTTAATTGTGATGGGGCAAGTTTATGGGTACGTCATTAGGTTTAGGCCTAAGAAGATTTCTAAAAAGTTTAAGAGGCTTCAGATTCTATCTAGTGCATGGGTTGGCTTTACTCATGGTTTAAATGATGCTCAGAAGACTATGGGTATTATCGCTCTTACTTTAGTTATTGGTACTAGAGAGCATTATTTTGAGGGTTTAAGTTCTACCTTAAATTTTTTAAGTGTTGCAGATGTTAATGGCCCACTTATTATTCCTTTTTGGGTTAAAATTCTTTGTGCATTAACTATTTGTATGGGTACGATGTCCGGAGGGTGGAGAATTATTAGAACTTTAGGTCATCGTCTTGTTACGTTAAAGCCTATTAATGGATTCGCCGCGGAGTGTTCTTCTGCGATTATTATTCAGGCGGCTAGTACTTTTGGAATTCCTTTATCTACTACACATGTAATTTCTTCTACAATTGTGGGGGTGGGGACCGCTAAGAAATTATCCGCTGCTAACTGGAGTCTAGTGAGGACTATGGTAACTGCTTGGGTCTTTACGATTCCTGTGTGTGGGTTGCTGGCGTATGTGATTGAGAAGGTGATTTAAGGTTTAAACAGGGAGAAGGGGAGTGAGGGGAGGGGGTAAAGATTAAAGGTTTGTATAAGATAACTTATAAAGAAAGTTGGCTACAATTATTAATGTCATACTTACCCCCAGCCTCCCCTTACTCACCTTCTTCCTGTTAAATTTCCCTACCCGTCCTTTCCGGCCTGCCCTGAGTTCACCGAAGGGGTCTTGGCGGTAAAAAACTAAATAAATTTTTTATGTCACACATCCTTTACTTCCTATCAAAAAGGGTGTAAATGCTTCGCGCATTAGGCCCTCCGGCCATAGTTCTTTAAATTAAAATACGGGTAGAAGATCGAGATCTCTCTTTGATTTCATTGAAGTTTTTTGCTGTGATGAAGTGAAGAGAGAGTCTAAAATATGGTTTTAATAATAGCCAGAGATGTAAGAGTGCTTTCGTGCCCTAGAGTTAAATTAGTTAAATTTGATTGTAGGGCCGAAAGCACGGTGCTTTTTGGTCAACTTTTTTTTCGACGTGGCCCCCTATCTTCTTCACTGGAGCAAAATTCCGGTATTCCGGACTGACCTACAGCATTAAGTTGGCTGGTCAGACTAGTTCGGGCCTTAGCTCCCCTTGCTTTAAAGAAAGGAGTGCAGACTATGGCTAATTGCCGAAGTCCGCCTGCTAATTGTCCAGATCACTGAAGTTTTTTTATAAAGGGAAGGGAAGAGATGCCATCTTATGCCATATGGCTTATACTGGCCGGAATTACCGCCACACGAGCATCCTTCCCTCTCCCTCCTTTTTGATGTTTTCTTTAGACTCTTTTTTCTTATACTTTCTTCCCCCTTCCCGTTCTTCACGGCCTTGGCGGTAGAAACTATCTCACCCTCAACGTACAAGTCTCACTTTCTGCCTCAAAGAATATCCCCGCTTTCCCCTTCTTTAACAATTCCTTAACCTGCTCTCTCTTTTCTTCTAAAGAATATTCCACCGCCCCATAGTCCGTCCCCTCTCTTAGAATAAAATCATCAAGGATGCCATTTAGAGCGTCACCACTTAGACTTTCGTAAGGAATTACGACAGGTTGTTCTTCTGGTTGATCAGACATAATTAAAACTCCGCATGCCCTGGGGTCCTAGGGAAAGGTATACTATCTCTAATATTCTGCATGCCAGTGACATACATAACAAGCCTTTCAAATCCAAGCCCGAAGCCTGCATGAGGTACAGTACCGAATCTTCTAGTATCTAAGTACCACTGATAATGATCAATAGGTAAATTGAAGTCTAAAATTCTTCTTTCTAAAATTTCAAGCCTTTCTTCTCTCTGAGAACCACCTATTATCTCACCAAGTCTTGGCACTAATAAATCCATTGCAGAGACAGTTTTTTCGCCTTCATCTAGACGCATGTAAAAAGCTTTAATCTCTTTCGGGTAATTCGTTAAAAAGACAGGACCCTTAACATATTCTTCAGCTAGGAATCTCTCATGTTCTGTTTGTAAGTCAGAACCCCATGAACAAGGGAACTCGAACTTCTTACCAGAATTCTCTAAAACCTTAACTGCCTCAGTATAGGTCATTCTCTGAAAATCACTATTCGCAACTGAATCAAGAGATTTTATAATCCCAGGCTCAATCCATTTATCAAAGAATTCTAAATCTTCAGCACAATTTTTTAGTACGTAGCTAATCGTATACTTTAAAAAAGCTTCAGCGATATCAGCATTCCCTCTTAAATCGCAAAAAGCCATTTCAGGCTCAATCATCCAGAATTCAGCTAAATGCCTTGGTGTATTTGAATTTTCCGCCCTAAAGGTAGGCCCGAAAGTGTAAATATTCTTTAGAGCTAATGCGAACAACTCACCTTCAAGTTGCCCAGAAACTGTTAAGTAAGTAGGCTTAGAAAAGAAATCTTTGTCATAAGAAATTGCACCCTTATCACCTTTAGGAACATTATCTAAAGGAAGAGTTGTAACCTGAAACATCGCTCCAGCACCTTCGCAGTCTGATCCGGTGATTATTGGAGAATGTAAATTAACAAATCCACGTTCTGTAAAAAATGAATGTACTGCGAAACTTAAAGCACTTCTTACTCTGAACACAGCCCCGAAGGTATTCGTTCTCGGTCTAAGATGAGCAATGGTTCTTAAGAATTCATTAGTATGTCTTTTCTTCTGAAGTGGGAAAGTCTCAGGATCAGCAACTCCGTGAACGGTAATGTCTTTTGCTTCAACTTCAATCGCCTGGCCCTTAGCAGGTGATTCTTTAATAACACCGTTAACGCTAATTGAAGCGCCAGTAGTTGCGGATAAAAAAGTATCTTCTTTGATGGCATTATGATCAACAATGACCTGAATATTGCCTAAGCAACTGCCATCGTTAACTTCAATAAAGCTGATGCCCTTCGAGTCCCGCCTAGTTCTAACCCAGCCCTCGATAACAACATTTTCACCAACTGACTTATTTGATAGAATTTCTTTTATTCTGGGCATGATTTTCAATTTGTTTAATGGAATTCAGGTTTAAAGATAAAATCTAAAGGCCCTAGAGTCAAGGAAGATAGATACTTATAGTAGGATTTCTCTTTGTCATTCCTATTTAGGGGTGTTATAAGTCCTACTATAAATCACTATTTAAATAATATTTTTACGCTATGGAACATCACGTCGAAACTCCTCAATCCTCAACTGAAAGAGTAGAGGTTACTTCAGGCATTGTAGTATGCATGGATCAGTTTATGCTTTCTAATCCAGATTTTGTTAATGCCCTTCCTAAGGATTTTAATCCACAGTCCCCTGACTTTGTAGAAGAGGTTAATAAGGCTTGTAATAAGTTTGGTGGTGTTGCGGTTAAAATGAATCCAGGAGTGTTCACTGTTTTTAGAGAGCCTTATGAGGGGTTACTTAGTTTGTTCTCTGAGTACAGTAAAGACGATATCAACTTAGATGTTCTTGATGAATTAAGAGATAACGGTGAGTCAATTGGTGATCTTACAATTGATACTAGAAGAATTGGTGTTTGTGATGTCTCTCTTTGTTACAAAGACCGTTTAATGGAAGAATGTAGAAAGCTAAGAAGAGATAAGGATTCAAAAGGTTCAA
>JBILFC010000176.1:0-6435 GCA_044351785.1 Bdellovibrionota bacterium | reverse complement strand
TACTTATAGACATTGCCCTGTTTTTACCGAATAGAATTTTCGATATACTAGATATCGTGAAGACAAAAGTAAGACTCGGACCTGGTGTTGATATTGGCCTGCAGATAACTAAACCAGTAAGTTTTTATCTTGGTTCACATACCAGCATCTACCTAGGACTACCCGGCCCAAGAGAAGAAAGATTTATTCCAATACCCTTTGGTGCGGATTCTGTAGCTGGCGCATCAGTTAGCGTACTTGATGCTACTGTAAAGAACGATACCACTAGAGGAAAAGATACGGAACGAAAATCACAGACGGAAATTTCAGCAGAAACTCAACTCATTCTAGTTGGAGCTGAAGTTGGATTAGATCCGCTTGAACTCTTAGACGCGCTAGCCGGATTTATTTTTATTGATCTTAAAGAAGACGATTTATAATTTATTTCTCAAAAACGATTCTATAAGCATTTGGTTCGCTTACTCCACTACGAATAAGATTTAAATAGGTTCCAAAACTCTTAAATCCACTCTTGTTTACTAACGCATAAACTCTCTGCCGAGCGTCCTTATATTTTTTTTCAATCTTACTTTTAGGAATATTTTGCTGTTCTGCGTCCCACTCACCAGATAATATCTGCGCCAAACCTTCCTCGATCCACCAAGGCACTTGAGATTTTACTAACGCAAAGATTACCGAATGTAATAGCTCATGCCGAATTAAGGTAGAATCGAAAAATTCACTAGAAATATAAATTTCACCATCTACCGTAACCGCCTTTGCTTGATCCAATCCACTAATCTCTAGTACCCTCTCAGGTGCAACAATCCTAAAAGAGAATTCTTTTACAAAATCCTCTAAAGGCATACCCAACAGAGTTTCAATTTTCTTATACTGGATAAAAACATCAGACATTATAAGGCTCGTCTGAGTTTCATTTAAAAGCTCTGAACCTTCTACTATATTAACAAGAGGCTCCTCCGCCTGAACCAGAAGTTGGTTAAAGACTAAACTAACAAAAAGAATAAGTCTTTTAAATCTCATTTCTAAAAATTTATTCTTTCCATTTTATATTACAACCCAAACTAGGCACCTGAACCGCATTAACTTCCTTGCCGCCAATTAAATCAGAAACCGCCCTTCTCAAATCCTCACCAGTCACCGGAATATTTGAACCCGGACGAGAACTGTCAAGTTGACCTCTATATACTAACTTTCTGCTACCATCATATAAAAATATATCTGGAGTACATGCCGCATCAAAGGCCTTTGCCACTTCCTGTGACTCATCAAATAAATAAGGGAAAGAGTAGTCCTTCTTCTTCATTTCACCGGGAGCATCTTGTGGATACTTGATTATGTCATTTGAACTAATCGCTACAACTCCAACTCCCTGAGCTGGCAACTCATGACCCAACTTCCTTATTTCATTCTCAACATGAATTACAAAAGGGCAGTGATTACAAATAAACAAAACAAGAAGTCCGTTCTGTAAAAGAACCTTCTCATCAGAAAGATACTCTTCACTAATTGCATCAGGTAAATTAAATTTGGGAAGTTCAGACCCCAAAGGGATCATAGTAGAAGGTGTTTTTGCCATGTTGCTATAAATTTATTAATATTACTCAATTATGTTGCTTTTTAATCATAAATTGCTAGATTACGCACCAAGAGAATTAAACCCCAAACACCAAAGACTAATATGTCAGATATAGAACAAAGAGGCTATTATAACCCAAACATGCTCGTATCCACCGAGTGGGTTCTAAACAATCATACCGATCCTAATGTTAGAATAGTTGAATCAAACGAAGATCAACTACTCTACCCTTCAGGCCATATTCCCAATGCAGTAGAAATTGATTGGGTAAGAGACCTAAATCAAGCTGTGCTCAGAGACTACCTAAACAAAGAACAGTTTCAGGAACTACTTTCTAAAAACGGGATTGAGAAAGATACGACCGTAGTTTTTTATGGTGATAAAAGCAATTGGTGGGCATGTTATGCACTGTGGATTTTCACTCTTTATGGTCATACAAATTTAAAGATCATGGACGGGGGTAGACTTAAGTGGGAGAAAGAGGGCTTACCTCTTACAAAGGAAAGACCGAAGTTCCAAGCTACGGATTATAAAGCACCAGAAAGAAATGATGTTAAAGAAAGAGCGTTTAGGGATGACGTATTAAAACACATCTCATTGAATGGGAAACTTGTAGACGTTAGAAGTCCCGATGAATTCACTGGCAAGAAACTTCACATGGAAGGTTATCCTAATGAAGGCGCACTTAGAGGAGGTCACATACCAGGAGCTAAGAGCGTCCCATGGGCAAGAGCGATTAATCAAGATAATGGAACATTTAAAAATAGAGAGGAGCTTAACTCTATATACTTAGATGAAATTGGCCTTAATCCAAAGGAAGACCTCATTGCATATTGTAGAATCGGAGAAAGAAGTAGTCTTACTTGGTTTGTTCTAAAGTATCTATTAGGATTTACAAATGTAAAGAACTACGATGGTAGCTGGACTGAATGGGGCAACTTAGTAAACGTTCCTATAGAAAGGCCTTAAAGTGATCCCTCCTAAGTTAAATTCTATCTTAGAAGAACTAAAATCCATTGAGGATTATCAAACTCGCATGGACTTTTTAATAGAATTTGGAGAAAGTTTCAAAGAAGTTCCGCCAGAAATTGCTCAAAGACCATTTTCAGAATTAAATAAAGTACCAGCTTGTGAATCTGATGCTTATGTTTTTACAGCAAAAAACGAAAACGGAACTCTAAGTTTATACTTTGCCGTTGAAAACCCGCACGGAATTTCCGCAAAAGCCATGGCTAAAATACTAGACGAAGGATTAGAAGGCGAAACCCCTGAGAGCATAGCTCAAGTCCCAGAAGAAATAGTATATGATATCTTCGGAAAGGATCTTTCAATGGGTAAAGGCTTGGGTCTGATGGGAATGATTAGACAGGTAAAATTTTTAGCAAGTCAAAAAATCTAAAATGCTTAACCCACCGGCTCGGTAGCCAAGTCAGGAAATACCTTTAATGGATTTATAGATCTTCTACCTTTTCTCCATTCAAAGTGAAGATGAGGGCCTGTGACCCTACCTGTGCTTCCGACTCTACCAATAACAGTGCCAGAATTTACAGTTTGCCCAACGATGACATTAATAGAACTCAAATGACCATAAAGGGAGATATTATCATCACCATGTTTTACTGTTACAACCTTACCATATCCATTTAGATCACCCGCGAATATTACTATTCCACTTAGTATGGAACGAACATGACTCTTTTCAGGAGCAGCTAGATCAACCCCATGATGGTGCCTTACAGCTCGCTTAATGGGATGATTTCTTGGACCAAAGCCACTAGATAATTTAGGGGCTAGTAATGGAAACACCACTCCAGGCTGAGATACAACTAGATTCTCCGCTAAACAATTGGCAGAACAGAAGATCAAAGCTAATAGAACTCTTATGTTAAGGCTCTTAAAGCAAATTTTAGCTATATTACACAAATTCATATAATTAGTTATGGAGTTACTTTATCAGGCTGTTGCATAGCCTTCATTAGCTTTTCCATCGCGACAGACTCCTTTGACTCCTTATTAGGCACCTCTCCAAAGGGTTCAATATCCTTATCAGTTCGAGACTGAGCAACCTTTCTAGGAGCCTTTTTAGGCATAGAAGGCTTTACTGGAACTGGAGCGTCTAAGTTCATCTGAATATCCTGCTCAGTAACGACCTCATCCTTTTCTATATTCTCTAGCTTATTAAAGGTCGGGGGTGCTACCGCTGGACGTCTCTGCTCTACTACCTGACTGGCTCCATTCCTGTCCAAGCCTCTAACAAACTCTGAACTAATAAAAGCCCTTCCGCCAGTAGGAGAATTAACCCTCAACCACTTCCCTTCTCTTGCCTCGACTGTAAGTCTAGTACCCCTTTGCACATCCATTATTGCTGAATGCTCTGGCCCTGGACCAACTCTTAAACTTACTTTATCTGCTACAACTTCCACGATTGTCACATCAGCCGAAAGACCTACAGAAGATCTATTCTGAGAAACAACATTATTTCTAAAAACAGATTCTTGACTCTCTGCTTGCTTATCATTATTTGCATCAGCCGACTTAACACCTAGCAACTCAGCAGTAGTTTTCTTCATTAATAGCTGCCCTTGCAGAGAAACTATCTCTTTCTCTAACTCTGATATCTTAAGAATTACGGCACTAGAAGTTTCCAACTGTTCAAGGATTGCCTTCTCTGAATTGATCTTCGCCTCAAGATCAGCTTTAAGTTTTACAATCTCTTGATCCTTCTTTTTAAGTTCCTCATCCTTAACCGCAAGCCCTTTATCCTTGTCTTTTAATGCATTTTCTCCTTGCTTTAGCATTAATATTTCCTGATCCTTCGCGGCCAAATCTAATTTAACTTTTTCTAAACTTGCGTTAAGAATACCCTTTTCTTCTTCTAAAGAAGAAAGTTTCTTCTCCAATTTTATAATCTCTTCTTTTTGTATTGGCTCTATTACAGATGCTTCACTTGAAATTGATTCTGGACAACTTGAAGATGTCTTAGAACAATAATCATGCAATTTCTTATACTTTTCTCTAAGTAACCTTGTATGATCGAGTAAAACTTGTCTTTGTTCCTTGAGAATTTTATTTTCTTCTATTACTTCATTCATGCCACTATATGTCTTAAGCTCTGCATCTGACACGACATAAACACTATCAGGAGAAACATTTGCTGCGACCGGAGATTTATCCTGTTTCTTAACAGAACTTAATTTAGATCTAGAACCACTATTTGAAGCTGCCTGCTTTTTAATAGACTTGTTGTTATCAGCAAAAGTTGGTGTGGTGAGACTCATACTAGAGACAACCAGTGCAGCTAAGACGCTTAGTCCCTTACACCTCAAATATCTATAGAAATTAATTTGACGCTTCACAAAATCCTTAAATAAATGCCCTAAGTGCCTAAAAACACTACATAGGAGAGCAAATTAAGGCAGATTATTCGCTCCCGATAACCTCATGTCGGAGAGCAGAGCCTGATTGCTTCATTTCTTCTAATCTTTTTGCTCTTTCTGAATTTACAAGTAATTGTATCCCCTTAGGATTCCCCACTCCTTCCATTACGATCTCAGCTTCCTGAGTCATAGCACTACCAATTTTAACCGTGCCAATATTAAGAACTCGCTCCCAAATATTCTGAGATGGTTCAATTCCTCTAATATCTTCCCACCTAAGTTTTGGTTGTCTAAGGTTAAATGATACAAGCCCTACTTGAGCCTCAATGCCAGTTTCATCGATAGTATAAACTGAATTGTAAATAGTAATAAGTATTTTAGATAGAAAGAAGCCAGGCACTAATACCAATAACGGCAAATGAAGTTCATATCTAGTAGATTCGGTAGTGAATAATTCACCAGACATTACAACCCACTTAGGAATATAGCGCGACACCCAAATAGTCATCCCAGAACTAAGAAAGAACCACAATAAATTTATAATTTGACTTCGCCAAGTGGGGAAAAAATTATAACTAATTCCCGACTCTACCCCATGCTCAGTAGCTTCCTTACTTACCGAACCTTTTAAATTACTAGGCACCACCTTCTGTCCAAAAACCTCATCTAAAGGATAACTTGACTCCCCTAAACCATTACCCAAAGAGTCAAAGTCAACATCTTCAAATTCACCACTCTTTATTCTGGACATAATAATAAACCTTAAAAATTGCTATTTCCTTAGCCTATGAAGCCGCTCCTCAACAGCCAACAACGGATCAACTTCCTTTCTTGTGGACTGGTCAATAGCTTTTCTTTCCTTTAAAGAAGGTTTCCTTGCTTCAGATCCGTCGATTAGGCCACTCCTATCGATCTCTTCAGATTCTAAAACTTCCCTTTCGTCACTATTAAAAATACGACCCTTAACTAAAGGAGCATTCTCTCTATCAGCTCTTTCCTTGGACCGCGTAATACCTAAGACCTCAGCTGATTTATCTTTAGAAACCTTACCAAGATCAAAAACACCATCAGTCTCCCCACTTCCAAATGCTCCAATCTTACTAGGACTAGGAATAGCAGTATCGATTTTCCCACCTGCTAGGACATATACAAAAAAGAAAAATGCGACTAAACCTAAAGAAGAGATATTACGCTTAGTAAATGCCGATGAACATAATAAAAAACTAAGTACCTTTTTAGCGTTCATTTTTAGTTTCTCCTCTAATTTCACTTGCCTGTGTTCTGCATGGTCTCCATCGACCCTGCTTCGCCATTCTAATAGCTACAAAAGAAGGCTGATAATAAGTCTTATCACCGTTTAATCCAGGTCCATTGTCTTGAAATTCGACAACTGGCTCCTCCCAACAGTACCTTGCAACTCCTGGGGGTATTGGTGCCTCTGAATTATACCCCACATATACAGTCTGCACGTTCTCCTCA
>JBILFC010000175.1:0-6439 GCA_044351785.1 Bdellovibrionota bacterium | reverse complement strand
ATTACCCTTTATCTGACTCACTATATTGTACCCAGCTTAACTTGCTCTGTTACCCAAGGAATTACTTCATCAAGTAAAGCATCTAAAGATGTAGTAGCTTCATATCCAAGTAAGGTCTTAGCCTTTTCACAATTAGGAACTCTCATCTGTACATCATGCTCATATGGCTTATCTGAGACTAAAGTTAAAGGAGCATCTCCTTTAATCTTCTTCCAAATAACTTCTGCTAATTCTTTTACAGTTGTTGATACTGGTGTAGAGATGTTAAAGTCTTGGTTCATAGCCTTAGGATGTTCTACGCAAGCTCTAATTCCTTTAGCTAAATCTCCACCATAAGTATAGTGACGAACCTGACTACCATCACCAAGAATATGAAGTGGGTCCTGACCTTTAACAATCTTTTGAATAATATCAGGAACAACATGACTCATAGCTAACTTAACGTTACCAGACATAATGTCATGATCAGAAAGAGCTCGTCTTTCTCCGATACCCACACAATTAAAAGGTCTTACGATAGTGTATGGAAGTTTATATTGCTCAAAAGCTCCTTTACAGAAATACTCACAAGCTAACTTCTGAAAGCCATAAGTACTAAGAGGTGGTGGGCATTTTCTTTCATCTCCTTCTGTTGATGGAAATGTATCTGCAGATTCAAACACCATACTTGAACTCAAGACTGTTATCTTCTTTAAAGTTCCTTTCTTATGAGCATGAATAGCAGCATCAAATGTTGATGCCATGATTCTTTCATTTTCTGCCATTAGATCATAAGCAAACTCATGAAAATAACTAATCCCACCTATCATCGCAGCGCCGGCTAATAATTGATCACAGCCTTCCAACAATTCACACATCAAACCAACATTCTTCACATCACCTTGAGTGAAGTGATAGTTTGGATGTTTATCATATGACTTTTCAACAGGACCATATTTAGAAAAGTTATCAATACCTACTACTGTCCAGTCATTAGCTAAAAACTCCTCAACAATATAACCACCAATGAATCCTGCTGAACCTGTAACTAAAATCTTACCTTTAGACATTTTGATCCTCTATTTTTACTTTTACTAATATTTAAAAAATTTACGCTATCTTTTTGTTCTGAGTCGCTACTTCAGAAGTAGATCCTGGATAAATATGAAGTTCAGGCCGATTAAATAGACCCCAAACATCGATACAAGGAACTTTAAAAGTTAGAGTTTTATATGGACTATGTGGAGTGCCAATAATGATACCGCTAGCTTCTTTTAGTACCTCATCCAACTCTAAGCTATCTGAGAGGTAAGGATCATGCATTAAAACATTTGCTCCTTTAAATTCCAATCCCTTCTTCACTCTAAAACTTAAAGACTCTCTGATATCATCGTTATCAGCCTTAAAAGTCATTCCTAATAGGCCAACATTCTTACCCCATAGATCTCCACCAAGCGCCGCTGTCATCTTATCAACTAAGAAACTAGCTAGGCCCTCATTCACTAACATCGCAGAATGGCCCATATAGAATTGGTGATCAAAGAAACTTGCTAACTGCATTGTATCTTTAAACAAGCATGGACCAGCTGCAAGTCCCGGTCTCTTGTAGCCCTGAGCTCTCGGATAGTCATAACGAATAGCATCATATATCTTATAGAAATCCACGCCCTTTGATTCTGCAATCATGTAAAATTGATTAGCAATTGCAAATTCAAGATATCTCCAAGAGTTCGCCATTAATTTTGTCATCTCTGCTTCAATTGGAGTTAACCTAATTATTGATGGAGCCATCTGGCTGAAAACATCATATGCACCTTGAAAGCTTGCTTCATCAAAGGCTGATACGATTTGCGGCAATGAATCAATTTCATCTAATGCAACACCTTGAGCTACTCGTTCTGGACAAAATGCTAACTTAAGATTTCTGTTCTGCTGATTTAATCTCTGATGAAGATGCTCCATCGTACCAGGATAAAGAGTTGATCTCATGATGATCAAAGTACCGGCTTTTAAGATTGGTATGTAATGATCAAATATAGAAATAACATCTGAAATTTTCGGATTGAGATGCTCATCAACAGGAGTACCTATAACAAACACAACCACATCAGCCTCTGCACATAAACTAGAATCAGTACTTGCTTTTAAACCTTTTCCTAAAGCTGTTACTAACTGCGCATCTCCACCACTTTCCAAGAATGGAAACTCTCCACCATTAACCTTTGCCACAGCCTTAGCATCAATATCTATTAAAGTTGTTCCAAATCCGGCCAATGCAAACTTAACTCCCAAAGGAAGTCCTACATGTCCACAGCCGCCCACAATAACTATCTTTTTACTCATAAACTTTCTCTAATAAATATTCCTAAGCCTCAATACCACTAACTATGAGCAACAACAAAAGTCTGTGCTCCAAATAACTTCCAAAGTAGAGGAAATTTCAGATAAATACTTACAACTAATTTTGTTGGCAACAAAGAACTGATCTTTCCTACTCCTGACTTTGCTGTGTAAGGAAGAAATTGAGGGATCAATTTATCTATCTTAAACCCACTAATTTCCAATGCTTCCTTAAGGGAATGTTCTGTTAAGGCTATGTGATGATCTATATAATCCCAATAACTTACTCCGACAAAACGTATATTAGGCTGAAGAATCATTACTTTACCACCCGGCTTTAAACATCTTTTGCATTCTGCGAGGATATTCAACAAAGTAGCTTTATCAGGCATATGCTCTAAAAAATTACTCATAAATATCAAATCAGCTTTTTCACTGATGCTTCCTGCCATTTGTGTACCAGGAACTGTATGAACCTCGATACCGAGATCCTTTAATGCCTCTACATGCGTTGATAAATCAACAGCTATTCTTTTTCTTGCTTTAACTCTTTTAATAAACAAGCCATCCCCTGCACCTAAATCAAGGATACAGTCATTAGGTTTAATATATTTATCTAGGAATCCATTCATTAAGACATCCCATGTTTCTTCCCTGACCTTCTCTTGGGCTTCAGTGAAGCGAGATGTATAAATCTGCTCTTCTAGACCAATTCCTTCTCTTCTTAATTCAACTACCTGACTTGATTCTGCCATATTACCATCTTTTATTGCTTGCAAATTCGACACTATGCACTCCTAAAATTCAATTTAGCTTTTACCTTTGGGATTAACTTAGTCCTAATTGCCCTTGTAATCCTTCTATATTCTCCTTTCCTTATCATCCATATTGCTCTCTCTAGCATAGATCTAAGGTAATACAATCTACCCGTACCTGGGTGAAAATAAATTTGTAAAGAACCCGCTTGATTATTTACACCTAGCTCGTTCTGAGATTTAAATCCCTTACATTCAATAGGGCAAGTAATGGGATAATGAACTGAATTTAAGGCTCCAAGAGAAATAAAGTTAGCTGGTAGAGTAGAAGAAATTTTCACTCTTATACTACCCTCTTCTCCTCCTCTTGGACGAAAGAATTTAGAAATAGGTACAAGTAATCCTCTAAAATCTTTTAACTCTTGGGCAGTTTTCTTAATTCCACCTACCTTAAAGCCCTTCTTAGAATATACAATTACTTCTATTGAAGCACTACCATCAACTTTATCAGCTTCAAAAACACAAGGGACTTCAATACCCCATATTCCTTCAGCAGGATAAACAAATCTCTGATAAACTGAGGCATTATTCTCTTTTGGTACTATCGACAAACCACCCGCACTAGGCATTAAATATGGTGCTCTGATTGGCATGAAGCCCTTTATTGGAGCACTTGCCTTGAAAGTAGTAGGTTTCTCTAAGAAGTTAACTAAAGGCTCAATAGTCTTATCCCAAGTAAATCTATCCTTAACTAATTTCTTGGCATTTAAAGATTTCTGAGCAACTAATTCAGGTTGATCAAAGATTTCAGCTATTGCCCTCTCAACGCTACCTTGATCTTGAGGATCAACTGCCCATCCTGCATCATAATCCCTTATATGATCACTAATTTCAGAATAATGATTATAAAGAACTGGAAGTCCACACCAAAGATATTCTATTGTTCTCGTTGTAAAAGCTAATTCACGCTCCAAATTGTACTGCATCAATTCAACCGCGACGCTAGCTTTCTTATATTCTTGGAGTAACTCTTCTCTGCCTACATACCCCTCAACGACAATATTCTTATTTGCCTCAGAAAGTCCTTTAACTTTGTTAAAAATTTCTCTAATCTTTTTTTCCTCAGGGGTCTCTGCTGACTCACCATGAGGAGTACCGAAAATTCTTATACAACCTTTCTGCCTTTTAACTAACTCATCACATATAGAAAAGATTGCCTGTGATTGATCCTGCCAAGGAAACCAACCGCCACCACTTACAAACATTGGCGTCTCAATTTCCGTTCTAAGAGCATCATTTCTTTCAAATTCTTCTGGCGCTAAAGAGATAGGGATATATCGAATAAAATGCTCATCCTCTGGTATTCTACCTGACTGCGTGAGCCAACCGTAGAAATACATTCTCTGCCTCATCCCTGCAGTCAATAAACAATCTGCCTTTGAAAATACTTCTACTTTCTTATTTGTATCTGAAGGTGACCCGAATAAAGTCGTCTCAATTAACCTAGACCCATGAAGATCAACGATCAAAGGTACTGATGGTTTCACGGATAAGTTATAATGATCCCAGTTAGAAGCGAATATGACCGCATCTGGATTCACTCTCTTTAATATATCATCTTGAGTATGCCATTCCCAAAGATACTCTCTTACTTCTGGAGGAATCTGATCTTTGTATTTTAATGTTAAGAATGTAAAAGCAGGCATTGAGGCAATGACCTCAATGCCTCTAGACTTAAGTCCTTGATAAATCTGCCAACACCGAAGTCCTCCCCCACTTGTAGGAAGGGACCCAAAAGGCATTGTGTCATTACTAAAAAGTAAAACTTTCAAACTATGTACGCTATATAAATTACGTTAAATTCTGATGCGTTCTAAAATATTACATCAGTATTGTAAAGAAAGGTTTCATCTGTATGGGGTTAAGGCTCTAAATTTACTATAAACCTAGACAAGAGGTGCTAAATTATAATACTATCCTGCCCTATTTATACCATTTGAGATAGCAAGTTCATGAAATTTTTAATATTCAGCACCGATATGCCTCCTATTGAGGGCTTTCCAACTTCTGGAACTGCCCTTAGAACTTTTAATTTAGGTTTAGGACTTAGAGAACTTGGCTCAGAAGTCATTCTATCTGTCCCCACATCAGCCTTAAATTTATTTAAAGAGAATTTAAAAACTACACCAAGTCCTGAATTAGCTAATGAACTTTCTGAATTAGAAAAGCTCTCATTCTCAGCCAGTAATCAAGCAAGTATTATCGCACGTACACAGCCTGATGCTATTATATGCGGACATTGGCCAGCTTGGACACTTGGAAGAAGAGCTCCGGTTCCATTGATTATTGATCTAGCCGGACCACATCTTTTAGAAAGACACTTTCAAGGGGAAGATAATTTCCAAGCTGCGGTGATAGGGAAACTTCAAGCTCTTTCTTCCGCTGATTTCTTTATAGCTTCTGGTGAAAAACAGAAACTTTACTTCTTGTCCTATCTTTTAAGAGCTAAGATTCCTTCACCTGAAAAGCGGATTAAAATCATCCCTATGCCCTTACCGGAGATTACGGATGAAGCACTTAATAGCTTTAAAAATGACTTAGAATCTAAAGGCCCTAAGCCTGTTCCCTTTTCCCCTAAATTCTTATTTGGTGGAGTATTTCTGCCCTGGCAAGACCCGTCTTGGGGATTAAAGAGCCTTGTAAACGAAATATCTAAAAGAGACAGTGGCAGCCTTACATTAGTAGGGGGACCTCACCCTCACTACCCAATTAAATCAGGCGCATACGAAACTCTTTATCAATCCCTTAGAAGTAACTCTGGGAAAGTTGTAGAAACTGGAATGCTACCTTATGAAGAATTTTTAAAATTAATTCCCACAGCAGATGTAGCGCTTGACCTAATGGGTTGGAACTTAGAGAGAGAACTCGCAATAACTATACGCACCACCTCCTACCTAAGCGCAGGCCTACCGATAATCTACAATAACTACTCTGATTTATCAAAGTATATCGAAAGCTATGATGCGGGATGGACAGTCCGACCTGGAGACGAACAGAGACTAAACGAAATCTTTGAAGAAATCTACTCAAATCCAGAAGTTTTAAAAACTAAATCACAAAATGCCATGAGGCTCGCTAAAGATTTATTTAATAGAAAGGATGCTGCTAAGAAGATTCTAGACTTAATCACAGGTGACAGAGTACCACTCTCAGATGCAATTGATATTGCTGTTGAAACCCCTGAAATCTGTGATTTGTATTTAACTCACAATCAACCACTTACTCAAAAGTTTGTTTCAAGAATTGATCTGCTCAATAAAGTAGAAGTGATGCTAGGAACTCATAATACAAAACTTGCTAATAAT
>JBILFC010000174.1:0-6445 GCA_044351785.1 Bdellovibrionota bacterium | reverse complement strand
AGAATTCATGCTTCTCTATGATGCTTGTAATTTCAGATTGGTTCTCATATGGTAGCATGTGCGTGCCATTTTCAATGTTAATAAGAGCGCTATCCTGTATCATTTTATTAAGATTAATAGAATGACTAAAGGGAATTAACTGATCATTCCCTCCGTGAATAAGTAAGCATTGATTTTTTAACGCGCTAATTTCTCTACTAAGATCACTTTGTTTTAAGTACATTAAGCCATTTATCAGTGAACTAGTTTTAAAAGAATTAATTTCTCCAAGATATTCATTTATGAGCTTTATTTTATCTTTGTTTGTATGATTTTTATCTATTAGATTTCCGAAGAATCGACTCAATGCCTTATCTCTATTCAAAATTAGATTGTTATTCAAGGATTCAAAGCTAGCTAAGTTTAATTCATTACCTATGACAAAGTTAGAGGTAGAACTGAGCAGTATGAGTTTAATTTTTTCATCATTTTCCTTGAGGCAGTAGTCTAAAGCAATCATCCCACCTAGGCTCCATCCGATAATTAGTTTATCTTTAGTGGTATTTACTGAGTTTAAGGCGGAACTAATTTTATGAAGGTTTGGTGTAACAGAATCGCTAAATAAGTCTTCAATGGTGAAGCATGTAGCATCGGGCCAGATGCTTTTTAGTGCCTTGTGGCTAAAGCTCCAACCGGGTAGAGTGATAACTTGATACTTCTCAGTTAACACGCTGGGAGTGCTTGTTTATACATTCTTCCGGTTTCGACATAGCTAGTTACAGAGAATTTTATATATTCAATTTCTTGATCGCTGAGAGTTCTAACAACTTTTGCGGGTGAGCCAAGAATTAATGAACGGGGAGGGAATATTTTCCCTTCGG
The DNA here is from genome assembly GCA_044351785.1 of Bdellovibrionota bacterium. GTDB lineage: Bacteria > Bdellovibrionota_C > UBA2361 > SZUA-149 > DAOLCO01 > JAIYCX01. The sequence goes on along the minus strand of JBILFC010000174.1, from coordinate 5,585 downwards.
TAACTAAGGATCCGGCACCTACAATAGAGTCTTCACCAATTACAGATTCATCTAGTAGAATTGATCCCATACCAATAATCACTCTACTAGAAACTGTAGCACCGTGAACTATGACTCTATGACCTATTGTTACATCTGAAGAAATTATAGTCGATGTTCTTCCGTGAGAAGTATGCAGGCAGGAATGTTCTTGTATGTTAGACCGTGCTCCAATTTTGATTGGAAGTAAGTCACCTCTTAAAACCACGCCGAAAAGAATCGTGGTATCTTCTTCAAGAGTTACATTCCCTATAATATTTGCGTCATGTGCTACGAAAGCTGAAGGGTGTATGGAGGGTATCCATATTCCTCCATCCTTTTTTACAATTCCAGATTTTTCATCAACTGCGGGGATGTTAATTATCATTTCGTCCCCTGTAGTTTAGAATAATCTTAGAGCCTCTTTAACAACAGTCTCTGGAGTTGGTCTCATGTAATACTCAAGATTCTTAGCATACGGATATGGGCAATCTCTTCCTGAAAGAACTAGAGGCGGAGCATCAAGGTAGTCAAATAATTCTGTAGCTATTAGAGAAGAAAGCCATGTGCCCACACTAGCAATTGGCCATGCTTCTTGAACAATAAGAACCCTATTAGTTTTTCTTACTGATTCGAAAATAGCATCTTGGTCTAATGGACGAATAGTTCTTAGGTCTATCACTTCCGCGGATTTCCCTTCTTTTGCAAGTTCTTCAGCGGCTGAAAGGGAAGTAGGCACAGCTTTACCCCAACATAAAATTGTTACATCACTTCCTTCTCTTTTAATATCTGCTTTCCCAATTGGAATAGTATATTCACCTTCCGGAACATCTCCCTTAACTCCGTACATTGCTTCTGATTCCATGAAGCAGATTGGGTTAGGGTCTCTGATTGCTGATTTTAATAATCCTTTTGCATCATAAGGAGTGCTAGGACATATTACATATAAACCTGGGCAATGCGCATAGATTGACTCAAAGCTCTGAGAATGTTGACTCGATAGCTGATGAACTGATCCAGATGGTCCTCTGAATACAACAGGGCATTGGATAGCGCCATTACTCATATACATAGTCTTTGCCGCGCTATTAATAACTTGATCAATTGCAATTAGTGAGAAGTTCCAAGTCATGAACTCGATCACTGGTTTAAGACCAACCATCGCAGCTCCAATTCCAACACCGGCAAAGCCATTTTCACTTATAGGAGTGTCAATAACTCTTCTCTCACCGAATTTTTGTAGTAAGCCTCTAGAAACTTTGTAGGCTCCATCGTAAAATCCGACTTCTTCTCCCATTAAGAAGACATCCTCGTCTCTTAACATTTCTTCTTCTAGTGCTTCGTTTAATGCGTCTCTAATACTTAACTGTCTCATAGTAATTTTTATTTAAAATTTAAATGTTAGATGTATGTATGATCTTCAATTGTGGATAGATCTGGCTCAGGGGATTCATCAGCAAACCTCACAGCATCTTGAACTTCATTTTCTACTGAATCATGAATTCCAGGAATTTGCGTTGCAAGATGAGCAAAATCTCTTTCCAATCTGGCCTTAGCAAGAATGAGTGGATCTCTTTGCTTCCACTCTTCAACTTCCTCCTTGGATCTATACTTTCCAGGATCAGCCAGAGATTGTTCTCTTGCTCTGTCTATAGCTTCTTTAGCGGCATAAAAGCAGTCTACTACATCAACCCCTTCTACCGTTGCTCTAGCCATAGGGTATCCTAGTGCTCTTACTGAAGCATCTTCGGTGACCATAGTTCTGCTTAGTGGAGTTCCCATGGAGTAATGGTTGTTCTCAACGATGAATACTACAGGTAATTTCCATAAAGCAGCTAAGCACATTCCTTCATGGAATGGCCCAATTGAAACTGCTCCGTCCCCGCAGTAGCATAGAGTTACTCGACCATCATTTCTGTATTTAGAAGCAAAACCAAATCCGGCTCCAACTGGGACTTGCGCTCCGATAATTCCCCAACCGCCCATGAAGTTGGTTTCAGCTTTATAAAAGTGCATTGATCCACCACGACCACCAGCGCAACCGGTAGCTTTTCCAAAAAGCTCTGCCATACCTTCTCTAGCCGTTCCACCTTTTGCAAGATAGTGAGCGTGAATTCTGTATGCTGAAATTACATAATCATCTGGTCTAAGTGCTGCGATGGATCCTGCTGCTACAGCTTCTTGTCCAATGTAAAGATGGAGGAATCCACCAATTTTACGTTGAGTATAAGCTTGCGCAGCTTCTTCTTCAAACCTTCTCATTAGAAGCATTTGTCTGTAGAGTGAAAGTAGGGTTTCTCCGGTCATAACGCTCAGGTTCCTAAGGTTAATTTTATTATGAATTAAGGTAGCTAATTTTTGGAAGTCTAAGTAACAGAGATTTAACTGCTTTAAAACTATATCACTTTAGGTGAACGATAAAATAAGATAACTTTATGTTATTTAAGGGGATAAATCTTGATTAAATAGTTGCGGATTCTCACGGTTGAAGGACTGTTGGAACCCAATGGCCAACAAGGGGGTATCACAGAGATTAAATTAACCTCAAGGGGTTAAGTATCCCATGTAGACTCTTACTGCCTTCCACTCGGCTCATTAATCAACTACCCAAAATCCTTGAATAAAGGGCAATCTGAGGGAGGCCTGGCATCCAAATCTAGAGGCAACACCCGTTCTAAATCTTATCGGTTCCTCATTCATATGAACCGAAAGAATCCGCAATTGATATTGTACTTGAGACTCGCATCAATTGTCCAGTTTTAAAGTTAGTACTTATGTAATACTTTAAATCCTATGATAAATACTAAATTAATAGCAGTTGATCCTAGCTTAACTCAGTCTGGATGGTCGGTGTTCTCTTTAGATTCCGAGAAGCCTTTAGCTTTCGGAGTTATAAGGCCAAAGCCTGAAAAGGGATATTTGGGTGATAGGCTTTTATCTCTTCAGTTGCAGATTAAACAATTGTTTCAGGAACAACTTTTAAGTGTTGGCGATATATTAATTTGTGAAGGCCCAGCTCCTATCACGCTTAATCCATCTTCTTCTATTAAAGTTGAACAGGTGAGAGGCATCTTTGAAGCTATAGGTAGGGATTTTGGTCTTCATGTGCCTGGTAGGATAAATCCACGAACTGTGCAGACAGAATTATTAGGTTTTCAAGGTAAACAAAGAAAAAGAGAAGAGGTAAAGCAAGTTGCTCGGAGCGTGGTGAAAAGTTTAATTGGGCTTTGTCCCGATAAAGAGAATATGGAGCAGGATGTGGTAGATTCAATTTTAATTGGTTTACTTTCAGTTTCTAGAGTTCGTAGGGCAAGGCAGGGTGGAATGGAATTAGTGGAGATATTCTCAGAGCGAGGTGGTACTACTGGAGGTCGAGGTCAGGGTAGGGGACTTAGGTGGGTAGCAAGTGGAAATCTAAAACTTAAATAAAACTTACCTATGAAACTTAAGAAGGGACTTAATAAATATATTTTTATATTTGCTGTACTACTTTCTTATTTCTATGGCTTAGATGAGAAAGATAATAAAATTACAAATGCTCAGGTTACAGAAGTTGGGCGTGAGGTTAAAAATGAGAATATTAGAATTTGCTCTCAGAATATATTTAGACTTGGTGACAAGGGAGTTCATTCTGAAAAGTTTGATTCCCAAGCGGAGTTTTTGGTTGATAGAATTAAAGATGCTAAGTGTGAAGTGATTGCTTTGCAGGAAATCCCAGGCAATATAGAGCAGTCAGCGCAGGTAACTGAGAAATTAATAAATATGTTGAATGGGGCTATGGGGAGTGGGGCTAAGTTTAAGGATATCTTAGCTAAGTCTAATGATTCTTATATCCGTAATGGTCTACTTTATAATGAGTTACTACTTGAAGTGCATAATGTTAGAAATATGTACCATGACTCATTGCCTAGATTAAGTGCAAATACTGCCCCCTGGTCTTATGTTCGGGGTCCTTTGATGGTTGAACTTAGATTAAGAGATGTTCAGAAAAAGGGTTTGGTTCTTATTAATTATCATCTTAAGTCTAAATCTAAGGGTTTTAAGGATAAGGCCGGTCTTGATTTTGAACTATCAAGGCTCGTATCTGCTGGTGGTATTCGGGAAAGGATGGATGATTTTATGAAGGGTAACGCTGCTAATTATGTTGAGGTTCTTCTAGGCGATAGGAATTCAGAATCTAATAGCGCTTCTGCAATGATACTTTCTGGTGAGTTGGATTTAGATGATTTTAGAGGTAGTAAATCATGTGAGATTCTAGATAACGGAGTACCTGACTGTGCAGAGTTTCATTACTCTAAACCGTCCTTTCTGCCTGCCCTATCGAGCAAGAATCAAAATGAAGGTATTGATCTTGCGACGCATCGGTATAGAAATAAATTAAGCATTTTAGATGAGATATATATTTCTTCCGAAGATTCTGATAGGGTGAAGTCTGAAAATGGGACAATTCGTGCTGGGGTAGAGGGTGTTTTTGGTGAGGGGAGCGACCATTTATTATCTTGGATTGAGATTAGTTTATAATAATTATTGAGGGTATCTGATTTATGTGGATTAAAAGTGCAGGCGAGTTAGGGGATAATAGCGAGCAGATTTCTACTAGTGTTTCAACCCATGTTCTTGTTAAATCTGATAGGACTGCACTTTTTGATGTGTCTGTGTGGGGATTAAGACAGGAACTAGCAGATGCTATTTCAGTAAGTACAGATACCTTGGATTATGTTTTTATTACACACGCTCACTTTGATCATTTGGGTGCTATCCCTTTTCTAAGGCAGAAGTTTCCTAATCTTAAGCTTGCTGCAGGTAGTGACACGGTAAAACAGTTATCTAAAGAGAGCATTCTGGAGAAAACTTTTACAGAAAATAGAGAGTCCGCTTTGGCTTTAGGGCAGGAGTTTTCTTTAAGTTTAAATTTATGGAAAGATGCTTTAAAGATCGAGCACGTTCTTAATGAGGGTGATGAGATTGATCTTGGAGGTGGAGTACTTATTAAAGCTATTCATACTCCAGGTCATACTAGGGATTCTATGTCATATCATGTAAGTCCTGATGGGATTATAGTTACAGGAGATGCCTTAGGTGCATATAATGGACGTGAGTTTGTTACTCCTAGTTTCTCTGAAAGTTATTCTGATTATTTAGCATCAATTGCTAAGCTTGAAGGCTTGGAATTGAAAATGATTGCTTTGGCTCATTCAGGAATTCTATCAGGAAATCTTATTGGAGTTTTCTTAAATGAGCTTGTTTCTAATTCTAAAAAGATTATTAGTGAAATACAAGTAAGATCCTCTGAAGGTGAGACAGCTGAAGACATTGCATGGGTTATTGCAAAAAATTGGGAAGAAGAAGGAAAGTTACCCGAAGGACCATTTAGGGAGCTTCATGGGGAATGTGTGTTGGGGATGGTTAAGGGCGTTCTGGGGTCTTTTTAATTTCAACCGCAAAGGGGAAACCAGAACGCAAAGGAGAGCAGAGAATGAATTTTTTTAAAATAGGTTTATCTGTTTTTTTAGCGTGCATATTTTTGACTGGGGTTACTAGTGCGGAAGAACATAAAAGTATTAAAC
>JBILFC010000024.1:0-19876 GCA_044351785.1 Bdellovibrionota bacterium | reverse complement strand
TATTAGCGAGATACCGTCGTTCGCATTTCGAATAGCTACAGATGCAATTCTCTGATCCGCTCTTAAGTTATCGGCAATTGCCAATCCAGCGGCATCGTCTCTTGATCTAACGATTCGTAATCCTGACGATAGTCTTTCATAAGACTGACGTAAGTCATTAGTTGATTGACCCAATCTTCTTTGGGCATTTAAAGATGCTATATTCGTGTTTATGGTTAGCGCCATAGTTTTCCTCCTTGAAACTATTGCCGCCTAAGATCGCGAACCGCCAGGAACTTTCCTTGTCCCTTCCACATCCTCCCCCACCACTACGAACTAAGGGGCACTGTGTTATTACAGTACTGCACTTTACAACCTGTTAAAGAGGATATCGACAAAATGAGAAATTACTTTAGCGGAAAAATAAACGAAGTACTGGGAATAGTATTCCCAGTACTTTAATGTCTATATTCGCTATCCTTATCCTAATAAAGATAGTGCTAGAGCTGGTTGCTGATTAGCTTGCGCTAACACAGATGCACCAGCTTGTTGCAATATGTTTAACCTAGTTAGCTTCGCAGCTTCTTCTGCAACGTCTACGTCTCTGATTTGAGACTCAGCTGATGCAAAGTTTTCTCTAGCTACTTGTAGGTTATTAATCGCAACGTTCAATCGACTCTCCGCAGCTCCCAAAGTACCTCTATTCGTTGTAAGAGAAGAAATACCTGCTTTTACAGCGTCTAAAGCAGCTAATGCTGCTGATTGTCCTGCCGTGCCAGCAGCATTTAAAGAGTACGTTAACACTTCATTCGCATTCCCAAGACCTAGTGACTGCAATGTCCCACTTACGCCAGAGAATGATATCTGAGAATTAGACCCAGAATCAAATCCAACTTGAAGAGACACTGAAGAACCACCAGATAAAAGCTGAATGCCGTTAAAAGTCGTTGTTCTTGCTATTCTTGTTACTTCAGAACCAAGTGATGAAAACTCATTTTGAAGAGCGGAACGCTGAGTAGAGGAAAGAGTACCGTTCGCTGATTGTTCAGCCAACTCACCCATTCTCTGTAACACGTTTCCAATTTCGTTTAGAGCTCCATCAGAGATACTGATTAGAGACACACCATCATTCGCATTTCGAATCGCCACGCCAGCTATTCTCTGATCTGACTTTAAGGTATCAGCAATCGCTAATCCCGCAGCGTCATCTCTAGCTCGTACAATTCTTAATCCAGATGATAATTTTTCGTAAGACTGACGAAGTTCGCCAGTTGATTGACCCAATCTACGCTGCGCATTTAACGAAGCGATATTGGTATTAATGGTTAATGCCATAATTCCTCCTTGAAACTATAGCCCTACAGCGTACTGCTACAAATGGTGGTATCTTTCGATACCCGCCTTGAACATCTACTACACTAAGGGGTACGTCATATACTTGTTATTAAAAACCCACACTTCCCTTCTCTAAGAGCAAGGACTCTGTCCGAAAACAGAGCCCCTCTCTTACCTATTTTAGCTTATCCTAGTAAAGATAGAGCTAGAGCTGGCTGCTGATTAGCTTGCGCTAACACAGATGCACCAGCTTGTTGCAATATGTTTAACCTAGTTAGCTTCGCAGCTTCTTCTGCAACGTCTACGTCTCTGATTTGAGACTCAGCTGAAGCAAAGTTTTCTCGAGCTACTTGTAGGTTATTAATCGCAACGTTCAATCGACTCTCCGCAGCTCCCAAAGTACCTCTATTTGTTGTAAGAGAGGAAATCCCTGCTTTTACAGCATCAAGAGCAGCTAATGCAGCAGATTGACCGGCTGTACCAGCAGCATTTAAAGAGTACGTAAGAACCTCATTCCCATTTCCTAAACCAAGTGATTCTAATGTACCACTTACTCCAGAGAATGAGATTTGAGAATTCGCACCAGAATCAAATCCAACTTGAAGAGACACTGCCGCACCACCAGATAAAAGCTGAATGCCGTTAAAGGTAGTTGTTCTCGCTATTCTTGTTACTTCTGATCCAAGTGATGAAAACTCATTCTGAAGAGCGGAACGTTGAGTAGATGAAAGAGTACCGTTCGCTGATTGTTCAGCTAACTCACCCATTCTCTGCAATACGTTACCAATTTCATTTAGAGCTCCATCAGAGATACTGATTAGAGAAACACCATCATTCGCATTTCTAATTGCCACTGAAGCTATTCTCTGATCTGACTTTAAGGTATCAGCAATCGCTAATCCCGCAGCGTCATCTCTAGCTCGTACAATTCTTAATCCGGACGATAGTTTTTCGTAAGACTGACGAAGATCGCCAGTTGATTGACCCAATCTACGCTGCGCATTTAACGAAGCAATATTGGTATTAATGGTAAGCGCCATAGTTTTCCTCCTTGAAACTATAGCCCTATAGCGTACATCTACTACTACATCTTGGCGATATCTCTCGATACCTCCCCTTGAACATCAACCACCACTACACTAAGGGGCACATCATGTTTTTATTTCACTACATTAGTTACATCATGCAACTATAGTGGGTATCGGAGGAATAACCGTAGAGCTTTAGGTTTTTTTATTATAAAAGTTTAAAAATAAAAAAGGCCTCGAATATCGAGGCCTTAAAAGTTTCAAAAACTTATTTGAGAATGAAAAACTAAAGTACTGCTTGCTTTAAAGCCTTACTTGCTGTCAATCTAACTCTTTTTTTAGCTTTAATCTTTATTAACTCGCCAGTTGCTGGATTTCTACCCATTCTAGCTTTTGTTTGTCTAACTTGTAACTTTCCAATTCCTGGCAAAGGAAGCTTATATCCCTTTTTAAGTGCTGCATGCACCATGCTTGAGAAACCTTCCATAAGAATCTTTGCTTGCTTCTTACTTTCTAAACCACAAGATGTAAAAAGTGCGTCTAATAACTCATTCTGAGTATACTGAACACCATTCTTTGGCTTAGGAGCTTTTACTACCTTTGCTTCTACTTTACTTTTTGCTACTGATTTTTTGGCCACTGGACCCTCCATTTATTTAATATCTAAGTGGGCTTACGCTACCCATAAATCTCAATCAATACAAGTATAAATTTAACTGAAAAACTGCTTTTCTGCCGATATTATCTGTATTTTACGCATTTCAGAAGCCTTACGTATAGAATTTTCACTCTCAGTTGAACCAGAACTAAGAAAGTCACCAATTTTAATTCTTGTTAAATACTCATAAAATTGCGACAAACGTTCTCCCCATTCAATAAATAAAATCTTAACTACACCACCCTTGTCAGATAAAAATTCAGAGAGCATTTCCTCGCTTTCTTCCTCGGAAATTCTATATAGATCCCAATGTTGAATCTCTAATAATCGCCCATCAAAACATCCTTGATATTCACATTGGATTGAATAAGAGGGACTCTTAACAACTTCATCTACACCAAGTTGCTTTATTAGTTCTTTAATTAGAGTGGTCTTGCCAGCCCCAAGATCCCCTTCAAAACTTAAAATTTGAGTACGACTAAGATCCAAAGAGGATAAAATATATTTAGAAACTTCGGCCAATTCTTCCAAAGAGAAATCTATGATCGATGCTTGGTCTGAATTAACTATCATGTGAACTAGCTAAACTTCTTAAAGTAGAGGATAGCGCTCCCAAAATAGTACTTGCATTTACCCCCATCCCATCTAGATGACTTAAATCTAAATATGCACCAGCACCCCCATGGATAAATATAGAAAGCTTACACGCATCACCTAACTTATAACCTCTTGATATCAAGCCCCCTATTAAGCCAGCCAACACGTCTCCTGAACCTGCAACTGAGAGTGAAGCAGACTGAAATGGGCTATAAAACGCCCCACTTTTATGCTCATAATATAGGGTTTTAGGGCCTTTCAATATAATATTGGCACATGTCGCTTCTGCTAACCTTTTTACTGCCTGATACCGGGAAGAAGATAAAATTGAATTTCCAAAATACGCATGTTCTAATTTTAAAAACTCGCCCTCATGAGGAGTTAGAATAAACTTAGATGATAACTTTAAACCCCTTCCCTCCTCTAAGCTACTTAATGCAGTTAAAGCGTCTGCATCAATCACGCAAGGTAAAGATAACTTAATAATTTCTTTTATAGATAAAATTACTAAATTTGAAATTTCCTCCCCCACGCCAATGCCAGGCCCAATCACAACAGCTTGCTTAGACTTTAAATATTTTTTAATCTTAGGAAACTCTTCTAATGCGTAAAAACCATTTTTAGAATCTAGAGGATAAACCATTAAGCTTGGTTCTTCACACGTTTTATTACTAGGAAAAGTTATAGTTACCTTCCCAGCACCTCCACCGAAGGCGCCAAGTCCCGCTAATACAGGAGCACCTGTCATTCCGATAGAACCACCAATCACTAATACATGACCTCTATCACCCTTACGGCCTAAATGTTCCGAACCAGACCGAACCAAAAGAGATGATACATAATCATCAGTTAGATAATATTTAGGTTCAATACAAGTATTGTGATTTGGTGGCATACCAATATCTACCAACCTTACTTCTCCATAATACCTCTCTGATCCAGGCGCCATTTCGGCTAATTTATGGGCTTGAATAACAATACTAAGATCTGCTGCACCTGCCACATAAGGATTTTCTTGAAATACATCTAAATCAGCGTCTATTCCACTAGGAATATCAATGGTAACCAACTTTGACTCAATCGCCCGATACTTACGAACTAAATTTAGAACCCTTAAAACCCCATCAGATAATTTCCCATTAAATCCAGTACCTAATAAGGCATCAACTATCAAAGAACTACTTTGAATAGACGAGATTAACTGATCTTCTGCAATTTCATCTTCAATAACTAATTTAGCGCCTACTGCTTGAACTTGGCGTATCAAGATTGAATTTAAGGGTTTTTGTTTATTACCACACTTACTTAATAAAACTGTAACAGCTAAATCTGGATGTTTAGAACATAATAATCTTGCTAATACTAAACCATCAGCTCCATTTCCCCCAGAGCCACATAAGATTAAAATGCTACGAAGTTGCTCTAGCTCCCTCCAACTGACAATCTCTTGAAAAACCAACCTTCCCGCATGTTCAACCAGTGTATTTTCTGCAATAGAATACTCTGTCCCCACCCAAGCATCATACTGCTTCATTTCTTCCGCAGAATAGACAGGGGATGGACTCATGCTATACTCCTATCTCTTCCTGCACCACTACACATAATTTCTCTGTAACTTTTAAGCATAAATAAGGAGACTCACACTCTACCATCACCCGCGCCTTCTTTTCTGTGCCTGAGTATCTCAATAAAATTCTACCTGTATCTCCAAGTTCTTGTTCACATTCCTTAAGAACCTTCTGAACTTTAGGTAAGGTAGTAAATTCAGGCTTACTATTTACCATTACATTTTTTAGAATCTGGGGATAACGTATAAAAGTATCCCTATACTTTGATAAAGGTAGCCCAGATGATTTTATTACCTCTAAGACCTTCAAAGCACTTAAGAGTCCATCCCCTGTCGTGTTATGATCTAGAAAGATCACATGACCTGATTGCTCACCCCCTAAACTTAAATTATATTTTTGCATTTGACTCAATACATACCGATCACCAACATCTGCTCTTAGAAATGATATACCTTTAGAATTAAAATACTTCTCTAAGCCTAAGTTACTCATCACGGTGCCTACGACAGTAGAACCTTTAAGAAGCCCCCTACTAGCTAAAGAATCCCCACATATTGCAAGTAAATCATCTCCGTCAAGAATATGGCCTTCCTCATCACACATAACCACTCTATCTGCATCACCGTCTAAGGCAATTCCTAAATCTGCTCCAACCTCGCGAACTTTCTTCACTAATTGTTCCGGATGAAGACTTCCGCAATTATCATTAATATTTTTACCATTAGGTCTATCACTTAACATTATGACTTCTACACCCAGCTCAAAGAACAACTGAGGAGCGACTTTATACGCAGCACCATTCGCAGCATCCACTACGACCTTCATACCTTCTAAATTAATTCCGTTATCAATGCAGCTTTTTAAGAATACTATATACCGGCCTATTGCATCATCGATCCTAAATGCTTTTCCAATACGGCCTGGTTCTGCTCTTAAAGCATCTACCCGACTGCCATACATTAAATCTTCTATTTCGTCCTCCGCCTCATCTGGTAACTTAAAGCCGTCTTTAGAGAATATCTTAATTCCATTATCTTCAAATGAGTTATGGGAAGCTGAAATCATAATACCTGCATCAGCTCTCATACTTCTTGTAACGAAAGCTACCCCTGGAGTAGGTAATGGACCAACGATTAAAACATCTACACCCATTGAAGAAATACCACTTTCAAGAGCAGTTTCAAGCATGTAACCAGAGATTCTAGTATCCTTACCAATCAAAATTCTATGAGTACCTTGTCTTTGTCTAACAAGGTACGCCAATGACCTTCCTAACTTTAAAGCAGTTTCAGAATCCATCGGTGGAATATTCGCCACCCCCCGCACGCCATCAGTTCCAAATAATCTTCCCATAACTTCCTACTATATTTTAATTTTTTGTTTGAGTGCCTAACTTCACTGACTTAGGACTCTGCTTTGCAACAGGTACTATGACCTGACCACTAACATCGGCTCCCGCACCGTTAAATTGCTCTACTGCTTCGATGGCTGGAATAACTACCAAGTCTACCTCAACAAGATTAACGCTAGGTGTAGTATTAGGAGCAAGTAGCTCAATTCTACGCTCTAATCTAGTACTTTCACCTATACTACTTAAATCTATTTCTTGAAGTTGAATATTCTTTATCTTTTGCACTTCTTCAAGTGGACCTCTGATAATAAGTCTCTCTGGGGACAGAACGATCTTTTCTAATTTAAATCCACTCTTTACTAAGCCCGTTGTGGGCATAATAATCGGCACTTCTTTTCTAACAAGTTCCACAGTCCGAATTGAGATTGTTTTTGGAATAGCAGAAACAACAGAAACCCTAGGCGGTAAAATTAAAGACTGATAGTTAACCACTAATGGGAAACTGGTCTCGTCATTTTCCGGATAGTTCGCTCTAACCTTATGAAGCGTCATTGCAAGCTGATCCACTAAAGTCCTAGGTCCACGAACATCAATATGCGCTGGTATTCCCTTATCAGCATCAGCAGGCTCTACGATTAATCTACTGTCCGGAACATTCTGAATCTCTACTACGGCTGAAATTCTTCTTGTTATCGAGTTATCTTGACTATAAAAATAAAACTCCAGCATCAATGCCAAAGCTAATGAAATCAACTTTAAGGTAGCAGTACCATGTTTATTAGAATCTCTTCGGGCCATACTAAGCGACCTCCTTATTAGCTCGCTTCAACCTAAGAAACTTAACCAACCTCTTTCTTCTCTCCTCTCGCTTTTGATCTGAGAAAACTGTTACCCGATGAAGTGCTGTGTAAAGAGTTGATTCATTTAAATCTCTTGTAATCCTTCCTTCTCGTACTAAAGAGATGGTACCCGTCTCTTCAGATACCACAACTATTACCGCATCCGTTCTTTCACTTAAACCAAATGCAGCTCTATGCCTTGTTCCCAATGAAGAGCTAAGTTCTGGATTAAACGTTAAGGGCAATACAGCACCAGCCGCCACGATCCTATCTCCTGAGACTACCAAGGCACCGTCATGAAGTGGTGAGGCAGGAACAAAAATAGAGACTATAATCTGATGACTAATGTTGGCATTTAACTGAATCGCAGATTCTGTATATTCATCTAGGCCAACTTCTCTTTGAATAACAATTAAGGCTCCAATCCTTCTATGAGAAAGATCACTCGCAGCTCTAGATATAGCCTTAATACTTTGTTCACCTTGAAAGCCCTCTTCCCGATTTAAACTAGGCACAAGTCCTACCTTAGTCAGTCCTCTTCTTAAATCATCTTGAAACAGAACAACAATAACAAGGATCACAGAACCAAGAAAGTTCCCCAGTATCCAGGTTAAAGTAGGAAGTCCGAAGCTTAGAGAAGCAAAGTACATGAAAACAACCATAGCAAGACCTAGTAACATCCGGCCGGCTCTAGTCCCACGTACAAGTAAAAGTGTTCTGTATATTAAGTAATATACTAAAAGAATATCCGCGCCCGCTCGAAAGAAGGTCAACCAATGAAATTCTTCTAGTATCGTTAATAAAAACATTAATTCTTCTCTAACTTGCTTCTACCTTTACAGCCTCTTCTGTAGGTTGAAGATAATCACCTCTGATAATAGCAGCTACTTGCTCACCATCGAGAGTCTCCTCTATTAAAAGTCGACTCGCTAAAATATCTAATTTATCCTGAGTACCGACTATCATTGAACGAGCTCTTGCCAATTCGCTTTCAACAATTCTCTTCACTTCTTCATCAATCTTAGTAGCAGTATCCTCTGAATAATCTCTCTGATGACCGAATTCTCTTCCTAAGAAAACTGCCTCTTCTTTCTTACCATACGCTAATGGTCCCATAGCCTCACTCATACCCCACTCACAAACCATCTTTCTAGCGATATTGGTCGCCACTGAAATATCAGACTGCGCACCTGTAGTTATCTGATTAAAAATAAGTTCTTCAGCTACTCTTCCACCGAAAGCTATACAGATTCTATCAAGCCAATACTCCTTAGGGTAAGTATGCTTATCATCCTCTGGCAACTGTTGCATAAGACCAAGTGCAACTCCTCTTGGAACTATTGTAACCTTATGTACTGGATCTGCCTTAGGAAGCAGTTTTGCTATAAGGGCATGTCCTGCTTCATGATAAGCTGTAACTTTCTTCTCATCTTCAGATAGCACCATTGATCTTCTCTCAGCACCCATCATAATTTTATCTTTTGCATACTCAAAATGCTTCATTGTCACTTGCTCAGCATCATTCAATGCGCCCCATAGAGCAGCCTCATTGACTAAGTTTGCTAGATCAGCTCCGGCAAACCCTGGTGTACCGCGAGCTAGCTTATGAATATCTACATCTGTAGACACTGGGACTTTTTGCGTATGAACTTTCAAGATCGCTTCTCTACCCTTAATATCTGGTAATGGAACTACAACTTGTCTATCAAATCTACCTGGTCTTAAAAGTGCTGGGTCAAGCACATCCGGTCTATTTGTAGCAGCGATTAGAATGACTCCTTCATTCGCTTCAAATCCGTCCATTTCAACTAGTAACTGATTTAAAGTTTGCTCTCTTTCATCATGACCACCACCAAGACCAGCTCCTCTATGTCTACCTACGGCATCAATTTCATCAATGAAGATGATACAAGGTGCATTCTTCTTACCTTTTAGAGTCTGATCCAGAAATACTGAAAAATGGTACTCCTGCTTCCCCAGCGATAGCCTTTGCAAGCAGTGTTTTACCAGTACCCGGACTACCAACAAGAAGTACTCCCTTAGGGATACGACCACCAAGTTTAGTGAACTTTTTAGGGTCTTTTAAGAACTTAACAATAGATTCTAAATCTGATTTAGATTCTTCAATGCCTGCTACATCTGCAAAAGTTACCTTCTTAGAACTTTCTTCTAAAAGTCGAGCCTTACTTTTTCCAAAGCTCATTGCCCTTCCACCATTTGCTTGAAGTTGTCTCCATAAGAAAACCCAGACAATAACTAGAAGTACTATTGGAAGTACACTTTGAATTAAAACTAAGTACCAAGGCTCTTCCTCTCTTGGAGAACCATCAAACTTTACGCCATGCTTAGTTAGCAAACCAACGAGACTTGCATCCTCTGGTGGCGGATATGTAAAGAACACACCTGTTCTTCCATCTTGAAGACCACCAACGTACTCACCTTCAATCTCTCTTTCTTTAAGCTTCACGCTAGCGACATTACTCTTCGCCACCTGCTCAAGGAATTCAGAATAAGGAATACGGTTAGGTTGCTTAACTGGAACAGCTGAATAGTTATAAGCTAAACCTAAAAGAAGAAGGATAAAAACCCACAGACTTAAATTTCGGGACATGTTACTTACGGATCTCCTAGTATTTTAATATGCAATTAGCGAAAATATATACTATATATATGACGCAGATAAAACGTAATTAGTACGCTGCAAATTAAACTTTATCTGAAAGAAATGAAAGAAATTTTATTGGGATAAATTTAACAGGAAGGCGGGAAGGATGGAAGCGAAGAGAAGGCCCTTCGAGTACCTCAGGGCAAGGGGGAAAGAATCTAGATCCCATAAGGTAGTACTCGTCCTCCTTTCCGAGCAAAATACTGCACCATCTTTTCTCAGCGTTCCAGCTCTCATCCTTGTATATCTTTGAAACTTGTCTAGTCCTCTCCGGTCCTATTAGAACCCGATCCCCCAGCATCACACCCCGACACTCTAAATTACTAAGATCGGTTAATTCCAATTCATGACTAGCCTCGTGCACCATTCTACCATTTAAAGATTTTATTCTCTCTATGTGCTCCTTAACTAATGCCTCACTTGGATCAAGTAGTAATACCCCCTTATATCCAGAATGAAATTCTATTAAAAATTCTCTCTCTGATTCTCGTTTAACAATAGCACCCTGCCCTCGCTCACCAACATTCACAAAATATACTCTACCGTCCTTAGCACCTTCATGATCTACAACCGCACTAAACCCAAAGCCAAGATCACACTCTCGCATGTCATCTGATGGCGATTTAATTAATTTAATTAAATCTAAAATTCTATTTATAGAAATCTTCCTGGCATCTTCCCCTAGAGACTTAACACTCTCTAACACCAAGATCCTCTCAAGTAACACGCTATTTAACTCACGCTTCTCTTTTAAGTTAGAGCCTACATACCTCTCTGCTTCTTCTTTTAAATAAGTATCAACTTCTGTAATCACAGATAAGTACTCTTCTATATGCTCTTCTGATTGCGGTTCTAGTTCTTTTAAAACTGGAACTATAGAATACCTAATAAAATTTCTCTTATAGGACTGATCTGAGTTAGTAGAATCTTCCCTAAAAGAGATCCTATTTATTTTCGCATATTCAAGTATATCTTCTTTACTTATAGCTAGTAGAGGCCTTAAAATTCCTCTATCAAGATCTATCCCCTTAATCGGCGCACTTAAAGAGTTCATTCTTCCAGTAAGAAGTCTAAATAAAAAAGTCTCAACAAGATCTCCCTTATGATGGGCTGTAACTATATAATCTATTTGCTGATCCTGCACTATTTGATCAAAGAATTTATACCGCTCTTCCCTACCCCATGCTTCTACATTAGAGATAGGAGGTGTTAATTTTTTAGCATAAAAAGGCACTTTGAATTTAGTAGCTAAACTTTCTACGAACTCTTTATCTGAAGTACTATCATCTCTAATACCATGATCAATATGTGCTACGGACACTTCAAGGAGAGCATTATCTTTAAGACTAGACAAGATATGAAGTAATACTACAGAATCAACACCACCTGAAACACCAATAAGGATATGCGGCGACTTCTTTGGAAGCTCTAAAATAAACTCCCTAACTTCAGTTGCGATATCACGCACGATACTGCCTATTAAGCCGCACTAGATTTCTTAAACACATCGCCACTGTAACAGGACCAACTCTAGGGATAAAAGTTTTTACATTTTCTTTAACATCTTCTGCATAATTCTTAACTGAAGAAAAATTAACATAGGTACAAGACTTTTTAAGTTCAGTACCTTTGATGAGTTCGAATTTATCACTTGGCACACCAGTGATCACAATATCTGATTCCCGTAATGCTTCAGCTCTAGTAATATTAGTCTCCCTTTCAACTCCGCCCGCATCAAAAAGCGTAGGTCCATCAATATCAAAAGAGTAAACCTTGGCCCCATCATTCGCCATCATAAAAGCTAGTGGCCTACCTACGACTTCACTTCTATTAAAAATCGTAACTGTTTTTCCACTAAATGGCTCACCACTCTCAGCCATCTCCCCTCCAGCCTCCAATAACTTTATAATAGCCAATGGAGTACAGGGTAAAATAGCTTTATGTTCTAAGTTGGGTCCAACTTTTCTGATATTCGCATATAATTTCTCAAGCCAATCGGGATGAAGTCCTTCAACATCTTTTTCCGGAGATAAGATACCTCTTAAGAATGCATCTCTAGTCCCACCGAAGATGGGATAGTAAACTATTACCCCGGTAACAGAATCATCTTGATTTAATTCTCTAAGCTCTGATTCAAGATCGAACCTTGAAATAACCCTTGCCTCGTACTCCACCCCCGCATCATCACAACCAAGCTTTGTAAAATCTGAATAAACTTTAGAGTCCTCATTATCATTAGAAAGTAGGCCAACGAATTTAAGCTTCTTACCACTAGGAGATATCTGCTCCTGAATGAAATCCTTAGCTTCTTGTCTGAATTTCTTAGCAACTTCTGACGGACTTACTTCCATAAGATATAATATTTATAGGAATTAATGTTTAATATTACCAATCTTATACCCTAAATTAGAGTCTTTTTGCCAATTTGAAGAACAAATTCATAAGTGCTAATATGTCCCCCTATATTTAGCCGGACAAACGACCGACAATTCTTATATGATCAGGCCCTTAAAAACTTCCATAGTATCATTAGTTAGTTCATCACTAGCCTTGCTATGCCTTATCACACCTAATAACTCCCGAGCACTAGAAGAATACTTCGATGCAAAAGTGGAACTAAGCCTTTGTCCTGAATATGCCCTAGGTGGAGTAGCCATAGACCTGTTTTATAAAATTGGTGAGAACCCAACCTTTAACGCACCACCGGTCCTTAGTGCAGTTGCGAATACAACTACTAAAACTTACTCCGCGACAGTCCGCCTCCCATCATTTTACGGGACAACACCTTTAAAGATAGTTTCTTTTTGTAGATCAGGAAGAGGCTTTAGTAAGGAGTCGAATTCTGTAAGTATTACGAACTGTGATAACTTAGCGCAGTACGATACTGATAAAGACGGTATTCCTAATAATCAAGAAGACACAAACTGTGATAACTTCTACAGTCCAGGAGACAGAAGTAATCCTGATAACGTCGATACCGATGGAGACGGGGTAAGAGATCTTGTAGAGAACGTAGCAGGCACTGATCCTAGTAATCCCGGTAGTAGCCATAGACCATATGTATATTCAAGTACCAGCTTCGACCCAGATCAAGACGGAGTATCGAATCCAGTTGTCTGGAGACCAAGTACTGGGAACTGGTACATAAAAGCCCCAGAAGGCTTAAATGCGCATCAGAGCATCACATTTGGAGCTGAGGGCGATTTACCCTTTACATACAAAGATAAAAATAAAGTTAGTAACATCGGATATATCAGAAGAACTGGCACACAACTCTTCTGGAACTTTAGAGGGACTGGATTTACTGATAATACAAACACCGATAGAAATTTACTTCAGTTCGGTATCTTCGGTGATAATATAATTCTTGGACCTTGGGAAAAGGTAGGAGTAACAAGTCCAGCAGTCGCAAGATTATTTAACGGAGTCTGGACTTTTGATATTTTAAAATCAGACCTTACAGTTAGAAGTGTAACCTTCGGATCAAATGGAGATATCCCTAAGGTGCAAGACTTTGACGGAGATGGATTATTTGATATCGCAGTATTTAGGCCTAGCACTCAAGCCACTTATGTAATTAATTCTAGCACCAGTACAACTGCTATCTATAATTTCGGATCAGGAACTGCGGATCATACCGTTAGGGGTGACTATACGGGAGATGGCATAGAAGAGATAAGTTTCTGGGAGCCACTAACTGGGAAGTTTACTTCACTTCTTAGTAATAACGGCTTTGATGACGTAAAAGCATCCAACCAAGACCCGAACTTCTATAGAGAACTAGATCTAGGGGAGTACGTAAAGGATCTACCTCTCAACTGGAATACCGATGAAGATGATCTGAATTTATATACGATAATAAACCATGGAACTGGTATAAGAAAGTTCTACCCCAAGAATAATAACTCAAATGCTGTACAGTCTATTCAATGGGGAATTAGTGGGGATTCACAGGGTTAGATAGTTTTTTTACCGCCAAGGCCGGAAAGATCGGGAAGAAGAAGATGGTTAAGTTCATGTTCTGGCATAAGTATAGCGTTACTAATTTTTTACTACTCAAATTACCCCCCCCTTACCGGCCTTGGCGGTAAAAAAACAAACCATTAATCTAAACCCATCCCCCCCATTATAGCGTCTAAACTACATGAATCCACGTTCTACTAGAAATAAAGAGACCGGTATGGTCTTAATATTCGTCGTTGCTGCGATCTTTACGCTCGTGATCCTTCTTGGTCTTTTTCTTGACGTGGGTACAATGATGATCGCAAAAAGGGATCGGGAAAAAACGGCGAGGCTTGTTTCAAGCGAAGCTGTGACAGTTTTTAATAGAAACACTAATGACACCAACGCTAGAATTAGAGATGCAAAGAATAAAAGCCAGACCCTTGCAGACACCAACCTAAAGCTTCAATTCGCAAAATCATTTTTTAAGAATAAAACCGAAGCTAATCAAAGCTTTGAAGGGACTTCTGCCGATTCTGGTTCTTTAGTTCCCGGGGCCTGGTATTTTAATCAGAATGGGATAATGACGAAAGATGCACAGGGCAATGTTACCTGTACAGAAGCTTCTATCAACAACTGCCCATGTAAAAATGGACAGTGGAATGGTCCCTGCTTTAAACCTCTATCAGGACTTAATTCTCCAGAAGAAGCACTTAAAGTAAATGCATTCTCCGCAGATCTCTGGACTAGAGATAATAATAAAATGAAAACTACCTTCATGGGAGTTGTAGGGCAAAAGGAAGTTTCGTTAAGATCACAGTCTACAATTGCAATCAGACCACTTAACGTTGTCGTACTCGTGGACTTATCAAGATTTGTAGATGAAGAAACACATGTGCCTTATGAAGTGGTGGGGTTGAAGGGTCTATCATCACCAGCCTTCCAATACAATCCAGCGAAGTTTGCTTATCCGATTACCAATCCAGGTAGCTGTAGTGCGACAGAGCCTATGACTGAAGTCAGAATAAATTCACTACCTCCCGCTGAACCGAATCTAACCTGTAGACGCCAAACTCCCTTTATAGCTATCGCTAACGCCAGTAAGTCAGTCTGCACACTTTTCGGCGGAAATCATATCGCACCAAATTTCTATAGCGATATTTTCAATATGACAAGCCCTCCGACTATGTTCATGGCTGACCGAACAGTACTACCTGCTACTATAACAGATCATTACCACACCAAGTTTGATTACCGCTGCTTATCATTAAACTTCCAGAGAGTAGATGGATCAAACAATACCAGCGCCCCTTATCTTATAGACTTCAGAAGAACCCCCACCTACAATGGTGCAGAACCTCTGGAAACATTCATGCAAGGGGTTAGAGAAAGTATTAAGAAGATCAAAGAAAGAAAGTTAAGAGGGGATAGTATCTCGGTAGTAGGCTTTGACTGGGATGCTGACGTAAGTAGAAGACGTATCTTAGAAGCAAATCCACTAGACCCTCCGGATCCGAATCAAGAAGATCCCTTTGACGGGTCGAAGACAAAATCTAAATTTGAAATTCTAGAACGACTTTTTACAAAGCCATATAACCCTGCTAACCCACAAGGCTTTTATAATCATTTACGGGTATTTTATACTGAAACAGGATTTATCCCCAGACTACGGAACAGATACCTATCCATACCCTATGCCCTGAATGAAGCATATGATATTCTTAAAAAACGCAAGAACTTCGCAACTTCTGATAACATGATAATTCTTCTAACCACAGGCCTTACAAATTGTGTTAGAAATGGGAATACCGATCAGACATGTGGTCAGGATGCAGTTCACTTTGAAAACTCTGTTAACGAAACTATCAAATTCGCAGAAGACACCTTAAAAAAACAAGGGATAGTGCTTCATACCTTAATTAGAAGTCCTAGGGTACAACCCGCTACTAAAGTCATAGCTGGCTGTAAAGTAGAGGACAATACGCAAGGAACTAACTTTTCAAATCAGTACAACTACACCTCTAGCGTACCAATCGGACCACTAGATAAACAAACGGGAACATACGATAGTGGCGTACTCGCTGTTACTCAACCCTTTCAGATACCAAATAATTTAGCTAAAGCAAGCATGGTCACTGGTGGAGTATGGGCACCCGTCAGACCCACTTGCAAAGGAACCGTTCCTATAGATCCAAAGACTGACTTCAACAATGCTCTTACAAACTACTGCAAAACACCAAAAGTGATTGCCGATCCAAAGGTCATAGACGCAAACGGTAATATCCTCTGTGACCCCAATGCACAAACACCCGAACAACAGACCACAAAATATATTGGGAAGATGTTCGACCTTACACCTCTCATACCAGTGAGTGAAGGGGTGAATGTGAATTAGTACTCCCCTCGTAGGCGAACAAATCAATGAACCTACAGGAAGACGGAAAGGCGGTAAGGTAAGAATAAGGGGAGGGGTAAAGCCCAATTGTCTTATGCACCTCTATAGCTGATCCAATAACCCTATTTCCCAATTGCTCAATATCCATTTAAATCACCCATTTTTACTTTAATACATTATCGTAAAACTTTTCCACCTTACCTCTCCCTCCTTCGCGACTTACCGCCTTACTGTAGGAAATAAATCAATCAACCTACAGGAAGACCCTTCGACAAGCTCAGGGTAAACAGGGAAAACGGGAAGAAAAACGTAAGAACAAGTGCAATTACCACGAAATTCTTCGATAAATAGGTATCGGGCAATTGCCATATTTAAATAATAACCAGCAAATATCATTTGCTTATGTCCCAATATTGATACATAATAATGAGAGCTATAATTTTTCATCCAAAAGCACAAAAAACGATAAAAGATTTTCCGGAAATTATCCGAAAAAGGCTGGGGAGATTACTTTACGATTTACAAGCAGGAGAAAATTTATCATTCCCCAGCTCTAAACCAATGAATATTATAGCAACCGGAGCTCACGAGTTAAGAATAACATCTAAAGAAGGAGCATTTCGAGTCATGTACATAACAGTAAACAATAGAGTTTTAATATTCCACGCATTCACGAAGAAAACTCAAAAAACTCCTCAGATGGAGATAGAAGTCAGTAAGAAGAGATTAAAAGAACTTTATAAATAAATACTATGCTAAAGCCAAAAAAGAAAATAAAACCTACTACGGCAGAAACTCCAGTTAAACTAGCTCAAGCTCTCGGATTACAGCCCTCTGATGCTAAAGAATGGGCTATTCAACATGACCTACTGAAACAAATTAAAAAAGTAGTCGCTTTAAACAAATTCACCCACGAAGAAATTGCCAAAAAGGTCGGTACATCCAGAACACGAATCACCTCAATATTAAATAACAACTTAAAAAATGTCTCTAGTGATTTATTGATTAGAATACTTTGGCATCTTGGCTATGACGTAAAAATCAATGTAACCAAGAGCAGAAAAAGAGCTTAAACTTCCATTAACCTATCTATTGATTAACAGGGAGAAGGAGAGAAAGGGGAGGTCAGGTTTGATAAATATTTTCTAACAACCCAGGACCAAAAGCCTTATGAACCTCTATCGCTGCACCAATAATATTGCCACCCAAATTATCAAGCTCCATACATCACACTCCTTTTATTTGTTTATACCAATATCGTAAAAACAAACCTAAAATTCCAAACCCCCAAATCCCTAACCCTCCCCTCTCTCCCCTTCCTTGCCCTGAGCGACGTCGAAGGGTCTCCCTGTTAATCCCTATCCCCCTACCCCCAACTCAAGCCCTTCAAATAAAGCAAGGGAGTAGGAAATTTTCCACTACTTTCTACGATAATAAAAATAAACAATTAAAATTCAATAAATACTGTTTATGACTGAATCAAATAGAGTAGAATACAAGTTACAACTTAGCGATAGCCTTGAAAAAGATGTTATCTCTTTTCTAAACTACAAGGAAGGTGGTCTAATATTAATCGGTGTGCATGGAGAAAGTGGAGAAGTTGTCGGGCTAGATAGTCCAGACCTCGTGCAATTAAAAATAAAAGACCGCCTAAAGCACAACATTTCCCCGTCTATACTAGGCTTATTTGATATAGATCTAAAAAGTGAAAACAAAAAGGAATTTATTCAAATCACTATCGCTAGTGGACCTGAAAAGCCATACTACTTAAGACGCCATGGAATGTCAGAAAAAGGTTGCTATATAAGAATTGGAAGTGCCGCTGAACCAATGCCTCAAAAGATGATAGAAGAACTCTTCTCATCTAGAACAAGAAGATTACTAGGCAAAATGCCTTCTCCGAGACAGGATCTTAACTTTGAGCAACTACGAATTTATTATAACGAAAAGGGCCTCGAAATCGGCACTAAATTTGCTTACAACTTGGAACTCTATACAGATAACAAACTTTTCAACTATATTGCCTACCTCTTATCAGATAACAATAGCGTATCTATAAAACTAGCAAAATATGATGGTACTGACAGAGTAAATTTAATTGAAAGCAACGAGTACGGTTATTGTTGTTTAATCAAAGCATGTAAACAGATACTCGACCGTCTTTTCCTAGAAAATACCATTTCAACAAAAATAACTCCAAAGGAAAGAAAGGAATTCCCTCTTGTTAACCAAATTGCATTAAGAGAAGCAGTAATAAATGCCATTCTACACAACGATTATAGCAATGAAGTCAGTCCAAAATTTGAATTGTTCTCAGATCGTCTTGAAATAACCTCAGCTGGTGGACTACCTCAAGCCCTCAGCAGAAATGAGTTCTTCTCTGGCTACTCAGTACCCAGAAATAAGGAACTTATAAGAGTTCTTAAAGATCTGGAACTCGTAGAAAACCTAGGTTCAGGAATACCCAGAATTCTAAAAGAGTATCGCACAGATATTTTTCAGTTTACTGATAATTTCCTTAGAGTAGCAATTCCTTTTAATATGGCCAGTTCGGTGAAAAGTTCGGTGAAAAGTTCGGTGAAAAGTTCGGTGAAAACACAAGATTTAATACTCACCATGATGAGAGAAAATACCACAGTTACTATTTCCGAAATGGCTGAGACGCTACAGCTAACTACTCGAGCTGTTGAAAAACAAATCTCTAAACTACAATTAGCAGGCTACCTTCGTAGAGATGGACCAAGTAAGGGAGGTAAATGGGTAGTCCTCATTTCCTAACTTACCCGCCTTCCCGCCTTCCTGTAGCCATCAATCAATGAACCTACAGGAAGGCGGTAAGGCGGGAAGAAGAAAATAAGGGGAGGGGTACTATAAATTGTTCTCTATTCTCCGAATGCCGTTTTTTAGTAAGTAACTATTAAAGTTTATCAAGTAGCCAACTCTCAGGTTAGATAATCTCAGATAAGTTAAAAGCTGAGCTACATGAAGATTATTCAACGCCTCCACTGTTTTTAACTCTAAGACTATTTCATCATCAACAACAAGATCCATTGCATATGCAGATTCTAAATTTATCTCTTTATAATATAGCGGTATCAAAACTTGTTGCCGACATTTAATTCCTTGTAACTTAAGCTCCTCCATCAGGCATCTTTCATATATGCTTTCTAATAAGCCTGGCCCGATTGTCTTATGCACCTCTATCGCTGATCCAATAATCCTATTTCCCAATTGCTCAATATCCATATAAATCACCCATTTTTACTTTTATACATTATCGTAAAAATTTACCACTCCAACCACCCTACCTCCCACCATCACGACTTACGGACTTCCTGTAGGTTGAATGATTGTTTCCTACAGTAAGGCGGGAAGACGGTAAGAAAAACGTAAGAATAAGTAAACACCTAACCCCAATCACCTCTTACCTATCCCTCCTTCCCGACTTACCGGCTTCCTGTAGGTTCATTGATTTGTTTCCTACAGTAAGGCGGGAAGACGGGAAGAAAAACAGAAGAA
>JBILFC010000173.1:0-6531 GCA_044351785.1 Bdellovibrionota bacterium | reverse complement strand
AAGTACATTCGTCCCCGCAGCATGTCAGGGTACTCTCGCTTGCCAGTTTAGGACCGATGACCCTGAAGTAGAAGATCTACTAAGCAATCTAAGTAATCCTTCTACTCAAGCTAGTTTTAAGGCTGAGCGCTCTATAATTGGGCATTTAGGGGCAGACTGCCATTCAGCCCTAGGCGTCTTCGCACTTGTAAAGGAAGATGAGATAAGCATATCCGCAAGAGTGTGCTCGATAGATGGTACTACTACCATCCAAAGTATTAGCAGTGGTTCCTTATCTGAAATGGATAAACATGTAGAGATAATTGTTTCAGATCTCCTTAAACAGGGTGCTAAAGCTCTTTTATAGTAAGTAACTGTATTTAAAGTATTTATCTGGAACGCTTAAATAATAGTATTTCCAACATACTAGATGATAGTCTATAATAACCGTAAAGCATCATAAAGATGAATAAAAATATATAAATAAAAGCGTAGGAAAACTAATATGTCTAAGCCGACAGATGTTAATGATTCAGATTTCGACAATCAAGTAGCTAGTGGGACTGTTCTTGTAGATTTTTGGGCACCTTGGTGTGGTCCATGTAAGGCAATCGCTCCTATACTAGAAGAGCTTGCAACTGATTTTGGAGCTAAACTTAAAGTTGTTAAAATTAACGTTGATGACAACAAGGAAGCTGCAATGAAGTACAATGTGAGAAGCATACCGAAGCTAATACTATTTAAAGATGGTCAGGTAGTTGATCAAATGGTTGGCGCTAGAACAAAGTCAGAACTTGTAGATCTTGTAAATAAAGCAGTTGCCTAATTAGATGAAAATTGTTCTCAATGGAGAAGATAGAGTTATAAAAAGCCTATCTGTAGAGGCTTTATTAGTAGAGCTCAATCTTTCTAATAAAAAATTGGCGATAGAACACAATAAGAAAATATTACCTAGGGATATGTACGGCAGTACCTCCTTAACTGAAGGTGATAACATTGAAATTGTCCATTTTATAGGGGGAGGGTAGTTATGTCTTCAAATAATGATCTAGTGATAGCAGGCCAAGTTTTTAAGTCACGGTTAATTGTAGGATCTGGAAAGTACAAAGATTTTGCTGAAACACGGGATGCAACGGTAGCTTCTGGTGCTGAGATGATTACAGTTGCTGTTAGAAGAGTTAATATAACAGACCCAAGCCAGGATTCTTTAATGGATTACATCGGGCATTTGGGTTTGACTGTACTGCCTAATACTGCTGGATGTTACAATTTAGAAGATTGTTTAAGAACCGCCAGATTAGCTAGAGAAGCTGGGGTAGGGAACTTTGTAAAAGTTGAAGTTATAGGGTGCGAGAAAACTTTATATCCGGACAATGAAATAACTATTGAAGCAGTTAAAATTCTTAGTAATGAAGGATTTTTCTGTATGCCCTATATTACTGACGATCCTATCGTAGCTAAGAAGTGTGAAGACGCTGGAGCTGTTGCTGTAATGCCTTTAGCAAGTCCTATAGGTAGTGGACTAGGCATACAGAATATTTATAATCTGAGTTTTATCATAGAGCAATCTAAAGTTCCGGTTATAGTTGATGCCGGTGTAGGAACTGCTTCTGATGCTGCTTTATGCTTGGAGCTTGGTGCGGATGGTATTCTTACCAATAGCGCTATAGCTTGTGCTAAGAATCCTGTTCAGATGGCGACAGCTATGAAACTAGCGGTAGAGGCTGGTAGATTAGCTTATCTTTCAGGTCGTATGCCTAAAAAGAACTATGCAATTGCTTCAAGTCCAAGTGAAGGCTTAATTTCTTAGTTTATTGATCTAATCAATTTAGCTAACTCGATATAGCCTTTTGGGTTAATTGGCTGTCCGTTATACCTTACTTCATAATGAAGATGTGGACCAGTGGACTTACCTGAAGATCCTAGTAATCCAATTCTTTTACCTCTAATTACTTTTTCACCAGCTTTTACTTCAATGCGGGAAAGATGTGCATATAAAGTTTCAATTCCATTATTGTGTCTTATTAACACAGTCCTACCGTATGAACCTTTATAGCCAGCAAATAGAATTTCACCGTTAGCGCTAGCGACTACAGGACTATTGAAATCTGTCGCAATATCTATTCCTGTGTGGAAATCGGAGTTACGGCCGAAAGGGGATAAACGTCTACCATAATGAGAAGTTAATCTTCCTATAACAGGAGCACCCACTGGTATGCCATCAATGATAGCCTCTATTCTATTCTTTATACTTGATACAGAATCAGAATAGTCCCTTTTATTTATAATGCCTTTTAGATTAGACCTTAAGGATGGTAAATCAAAAGAGTTTAAATTACCTATTTGTAGATCATTACTACTTCCAAAGTAGAAACCACCACCACGACCATTCTTAAGATTAGAATTATCCTTACTTAGCTCAAAGTAGAAATCTTTCTTACTTTTTAATTCTGGCGCTACAAAACTAAAACTGGACATAGTTTGATCGATGGGCATATCTCCCCAAAACTTAGTAGTTTCAGCGGCAACACTAACATCTTTGAATTTAGGAGTTTTAAGTTTAAAGGCACTATTCTTGGAACTAAGATAAAAAGCTCCCGATGCAAGACCTGCTCCTATAGATAAACCGCCTACAGTTAGTAGTATTTTCTTGACTAGATAGATCAAAGATAGCCTATAACTTCATTTTGGTTAAACAAAAACGAGCACTTTCTCTAGCACAGGAAAGTCGATAGTCAAAATCAAAGAATTGTTAAGTAATTATAGTAACTTAGTATTGCCCACTGAGTATGGCTTAATTACTGGCCCACCAGTTTTTTGCTTTTTCAACTAAACCAGCCTTCTTAACTGCCGTAGTAGTGTACAGCTCTTTAGTGGTAATTGTTTTTACTCCATCAGTGATTTTCATAGTTCCACACGGTGTATTTTCTTCCAAAGGGGCTACTAGACCATTACAGATATTAGCCTCTATTTTTAGGGTAGTCACCTTATCCTTTAGCACACTTAATTTAATGGGTTCTTTTACTCGTAAGGGGACAGTATTTGGAGTGCCATTTGAGACTATAGTTTTTACATCTTTAGACAAATCCTCAACCGAGTATGTTTTAGTCGTATATTTTCTAAAACCCTTTTCTAATAATTCCTGTCCAAGTTTATCTCTTTCCTTTCTCTGTTCGCATCCCATTAAAACGGCTATTAGCCTAGTGCCTGAGCGCTCAGCGGTAAGGGTTATATTAAAGCCTGCTTTATTGTAAAATCCTGTTTTAAAACCATCTACAGAGGGATCTTTAAATAATAGCTTATTATGATTACGCATTATAAATTCACCACCTCTAAAGGGAATTTCTTTGATTTTAGTTTGTTCTAGTATTTCTGGATGTTCATTTAAGAGCCCTCTAGAGAGTGATACAAAATCTGTTGCAGATGCTAGATCAGGTTTTTGATTGTCTCCTGGTGGTAGACCATGAGGGGAATGAAATTCACTGTAGGTTAAACCTAACTTTTTTGCATCTTCGTTCATTATCTCTACAAATCCAGATGCTGTACCGCCAATATGCTCTGCAAGTGCATAAGCGGCATCATTAGCTGATTGTACCATCACTGCCTGCATAAGGTCTTGAACTGAAAAACTCTCGCCTTCTTTTAGGTAAACTTGAGATCCACCAATTTTTGAGGCTGCAGTTGATGCATTTACCATATCCGTGGGTTTTAAGTTGCCTTCTTTAATTTGCTTCAGTACTGAATAGGCTAGCATTAGCTTAACCATGGATGCTGGGGGTCTTGGGGTTTCAGCATCCTTACTTTCTAAGATCATCCCAGTAGATGCCTCGGATAAGACATAAGAAGAACAGGCACTTTCATCACCCTGTGAAATACTAGGAATAAGTAAGGTAGCGAGTATAAAAAGAATTGAATTCTTCATAATATATTTAAAAGTAATAGGGATTTTAATTGATCCAATTTTAAACTTATCTGAGTCTTTTAAAAAGGGTTGTTTTTATTAAGCCTACTTGATGAGGGTAAATTATCAGTGTAGATAGGCTTTAACAAAACTAAGTGTAAGATATAATTCATGTCGGAATCAGTAATATTAGTAACAGGGGTCGCGGGGTTCATAGGCTCTCATGTAGCAGAGGTTCTTCTTAACCGCGGGGAGCGAGTACTTGGTATTGATGAACTTAATGACTATTACTCAGTTGCTAACAAAAAAAATAATTTAAAAATACTTTCCACTAATAGTAAGTTTTCATTTGTTAGGGCGGATATCAGATCCTTAGAGCAAATTGAAAATGCAGTGCGACCTTACTCTGTTAAGAAAATTGCCCACATTGCAGCAAGGGCTGGTGTAAGGCCATCGATTAAAGATCCTATTCTGTATGAAGAGGTAAATGTTAAAGGCACTCTTAACCTTTTAGAGATAGCCAAGTCTAATGCAGTAGATAATTTTATTCTAACTTCATCTTCTTCTGTCTACGGAAATTCTAAAGCTGTTCCTTTTAAGGAAGATGATACGGCTACAGACAGACCAATTTCTCCTTATGCTGCAACGAAGAAGGCTTGTGAAGCGCTTGGTTATACTTATGCACATTTATATAAGATTCCTATCAGTGTCATTAGGCCTTTTACTGTCTACGGACCAAGAGGAAGGCCAGATATGGCTCCTTGGTTGTTTCTAGAGGCTGCATTACTAGGGAAGGAAATTTCTAAATTTGGAGATGGCACTACTAGAAGAGATTATACTTTTATTGGAGACTTTGTTAAAGGCTTCGTAAATGCCTTAGATAGACCTAGAGACTTTGAAATATTCAACCTTGGCAATTCTTCGACAGTCTCTCTTAACGAAGCTATTGAAATAGTGGAAAGAGTTACAGGCAATAAGTTAAAAATAAAACAACTACCAATGCAGCCAGGAGATGTTGAAATGACAAATGCCGATATCTCTAAGGCAAGATCACTCCTTGATTACAATCCAGAAGTTTCTTTTGAAGAAGGGATGGGGATTTTTCATGCGTGGTATAAGGAGAGTTTTAGTTCCTTATAGCGAAGTCATAAAATATGAACAGCAAAATTAAGTATTCCTTAGGCATTTTTTTTATAATTTTATATTTTTTTGTTCAAAGTAATTCCGCTCCAAAGCCAATTTCCCCATTTAATATTGTTCCAGGAAAGGTATTATTAGGTACTGCAGTTGATTTACCTAATATTCTTTTTACTACATCACAGGATACCGGTGGGTTTGGTAGGTTAGTATATTCAAATGAGAAAAAGAATTACTATTTGTTAGATGGGCAAATCCATAGCTATATGAAGGATAAAGATAGTATCCGTAATAGGATACCAGGTGAGAGATCTGGCAGCTCAGCTAATCCTGAAAATATAGTAGGACTAAATAACTACATATATAGTAATTCGTTTTATAATCAAATTAATAAGATAGATCCGAGTTCTGGGGAAATCAACTCGCACACTAGAATAGGTAATTTTGCATACCAGGGAAGTTTTCCAACGGCAATATTTACTTTTGGTTCAGCAATTCTAGTAAAGAAAATTGATAAAGTGATCGCTATGGATTCTGACCTGAAAATCTTGGACCAAGAATCTCTGAATAGCTATAGTCAGTTTGAAAATTATATTCAAGATGGAGGGAAAATATACTCTTTACGAGTCGATAATCCAAATGCTTCCACTGATTGTAGCAATCCTGACACTGGTGGAATGGGAAGTTGTAATTATCCGACATCGATAATCCAAACAACAATTGATTTTGGTAATCCCAATGACATTAAAGTGCATAAAAAGGCAGATGAGATTCCTGTTGTTACTTATTATACTCATCGAGCAATTTCGGAAAAGTATGGTTGGATCGTGGTCAGTTCTGATTTTGGAGAAGAAGACACAATAGAATTACATCCTAGTAATAATTTAGCAAAAATTTCTGCGAGCTTACCTTTGCCTGACGGAATTGAAATTGTGGCAATGACTAAGACAGATCCTATATGGATTATAACAAAAACACCTGAAAGTAAGTATCTATTGAATTATTTGCGTTACCAAGACAATCAGCTTTCATTAAAATCGCAAGAGTTAAGCTGGTTAGAAAATTCATCAGATCGAGAGATTGAAATGATACTTGATACTAGGAGGGAAAAGTTATTTATTGCTACCGGATATAACATTGCAGTTTATAATTTAGATAAGGAAGATGCCAGTCTCTTGCTACACCAAGAATTTTCTTCATACCCCAGTCTTACTTTTAATAGGATCTCGCTTGCAGAATTTCCAATTAGCAAGGTTAAATCGGTTAATAGAAGTGTGGTGGAAAATATTTTGAATCTTGAACGTATAGAAAATAACGATTTACTTTTACTAGAAGGAGAAATTAATAAATTAACAGGTAACGACAAATGGGCCATTAATCTATTTATGGATCTATTGAAAAGCAAAAAAATTTTCTATCTCACTAAATTAGATTATTGCAGTAGAGTACTTGCACTTTTTGGTGAAGAATCAAAAGCAGTATTACCAATTGTGCTAGAGAAATATATTATTTCA
>JBILFC010000172.1:0-6539 GCA_044351785.1 Bdellovibrionota bacterium | reverse complement strand
AGGAGGGTGGCTAAGTCATAAGAATTTGCTGCGGGTGCTATCTGGTCAGAGTTGTTCTCATCGAATTTAGCTTTAAAGTTATCATTTATACTAATGCCTGCAAATGTTGCTCCAGTGATTGCTGAGCCACCGGCGGTTCTTTCTGCTTTCGAAGATAAAACATCCGATCCAAATGTTGGTAGTAGAATCTTTTGCTCGGCCATTTTTTTATAAAATGATCCGACTTGCCCGTTACCTAGTAGTACGGCTAGCACATCTATGTTGCCTTGTTTAATACCAACTTTTATTTTAGTAATTGCAGTTTGAAAATTAACGCTTGAATCGGGTTGAAATGAATCTATGATGTTAATAGATTCGTCCTTTTGTAGATTGTTTTGAATACTTTTAAGGAATGCTTCAAGATACTGAATTTCTGTCTTTATAACTGCTATTTTTTTGTGGCCTTTGCCCCTAATGAAATCAATTTGAGTTTTAGAAAAGTCTAATGGATTATTTACGAAGTCTATAACATACTTTTTATTCTTATTAATTTCAGGGTCTCCTGAAATTAATATAGTTGGAGTTTTTCTTGCTTCAGCTATTGGAGCAATTGCACCACTCGGACCAGTTCCCCATGAAATAATTAGGTTGGGCTTGTCTATGTCTGACAATTTATTAAATGCTGTGATTGAAGTCTTTGGATCATATCTTGAATCTTCAAATATATATTCTATGACTGATTCAGTATTTTCTTTGCCACTCATTTCTAAGCCTGATTTCGCAGCCTCTCCAAATGGAGCCACTGGCCCACTAAGGGGCAATATCACTCCCACCTTAAATGGCTCAGCGTAAGCGTTGTGAATGTTTAGTAGTGAAATAAATATAATGCTTAGCTTCTTGTACATAAATAGATTTATTTAAGTAATGATAAAATTAATTCTTTCAGATTTTCTGATCTAACATCTTGTTTAAGTACCAGAACATTCCCAGATTTTTCAATAAAATCCTTGATCTTAATCAAGTCCTTTTCTGTGCAGATTATGGGACTTTGTAGTTTTGTTTGAATTTTAGTCCAACCTTCTTTTGTAATAGGGGTATGGTCAGGTAGTATTACCTTATCTTTAATTTTAAAATTTAGGCTTGTTAGGGATTCTGTCAATAGGGCGGGTCTTGCGATGCTTGTGAGTAGTGAAGCGCTAGCCTCTTTTGTGAGTTTAACTTCATTCTTGCTGAAGGCATCGTAGAGAGTGTTAGCAATAAATTCAATTTTTACTGAATTCTCTATTTTGTATTTGGTAATACACTTGTTGATAGCATCTATATCTGAATCGATTAGAGTAGACTTTTTCGTAAATACCACTATGTCAGATCTACTGATTGTCTGACAAGGCCATTCACGAAGTCTTCCTGAGGGTAAAAGGCTTAGTATCGTAGGATTGTTTATTTCTTTAAGATCTGAAACCTCGATTACGCAAACTGCTATAGATGGCTTAACTTTAAGATGTTGAAGTCCATCATCCATTAGTATTAAATTCACTCCTAGACTTTCAAGGAGCTTAATCCCTTCTTGCCTACTGGGAGAAATTACTACTTGAATGTCATCATATTTTGCTTTGTAAAGGAGAGCCTCATCTCCAACTTCAATAGCTGAATGAGAGGAATTAAGAAGTAGCGGTCTTTGTTCATTGGAAGTTGATTTGTAACCTCTTAAGAGAACGCCAATTTTATAATCCTCTTTTAATAATGCTACTAAGTGTAAGCCTAGGGGCGTTTTCCCGCTTCCTCCTGCACTAATATTCCCAAGGCAAATTACGGGAACATTGCTTTTAAATCTAAGGCTTGGAAATGTTAGAAATATAAACTGTCTGAGAGTAGTTAGTATGCCGTAAGCTAAGCTAAGGGGACTTAAGACTAATTTTAAAATCATTCCGAGACTTCTGGTTTAATTATATGACATATAGCATCATCTAAGCCGATACGGCTAGAAAACTCTGGGAAATGCTTACTTAAGGAGTAAAGGGACAACAGTAGGACAATAATATAGGCCAACAGTTTCGGCCTTCCTTTAAATTTATTTGCTAACGACATTGAACCGAGACCGATCAGGCTGAGTGCTGGAACAGTTCCCAGCCAAAAGGCAAGAACAATTAAGTTAGCTTTTAATAAAGTAGGTTGTGCACTTGCTAGGCCTAGGTTTAAGTAAAGCCAACCACAAGGAATTAATGTCGTTAAGGCTCCTAGTGTGAGCGTATTTCGAAAGTTAGCATCGGTAGCTACTTTATTAATTGCCTTACCGAATAGAAAGGTGCTGACTCTATTAATTCTATTAAAGTATCCCATTTTTTCAAGAAATGATCCGAGACCAATTAAGAGTAAAAACTGAAATATGATTATAGATAAGAGTAGGTATCCGGAGAGGGATGAAATTAAAGAAAGATTTTTTAAACTAATATCTGAATAGGTAATTAAATTCACGATTATAATATAAGATATTAGCCTGCCGAGGTTGTACCCAAAGGCATTGGTTAACTTGCTATTATCTACCTTGCTTCTGCTACAGGCAAGACATGAAAAGCCACCACACATTGAAATGCAGTGGGTACTACCAAGTATGCTAGCTATGAGGGTAGGAATGAAGCCCGTAGTAAAAAAGGAGTAGGTCAATTTATTATCAATAGTTGTCTAAACTATTCAACTATTTACTATAAGGTGAAAGAAAAGTGAAATTATGTCATGATTGCTCGGATAAAAATTATTATTTCTAAAGTTTGATCCTTGGAACCTCAAGTAGTTAAAGTATTGGACAAAGAATGTCTACATTGTAAGGAGCTTCTAACTGAGGCCAATATAAAGTCTTACGGCGAGTTTTGCTGTATAGGTTGTCAGTTTGTATACTCTGCTATATCAAAGTCTGGTCTAAGTGATTTTTATGCCTTCAGAGATAAGTTATCTGAAGAAGTTCCCGAAAAGGGAATTTTCGTTAAAACTAAGTACCTTTATCTTGATGATGCTGATTATCAGAGGGAGATATTGCTCGATTCTGGTGAGGATAAGAAATATGTCTTATTTAAGGTTCAAGGAATGCACTGTGGTGCATGTGTATGGCTTCTTGAGCGCATAGCCTTAGTGCTACCTGGTGTACTTAGATCTGAGCCATCACTTTTAAATAGAGATTTAAAAGTTGTATTCGATCCTACGCTTGTTAAACTTTCTCAAATTGCTAGCACCATTAGTAACTTCGGTTATGTTCCTTCTGTTATAGATAAGTCTGTAGCGGGGGATTCGTATAGTTTAAGTTTTAGGGAGGATTTATCTAGGCTCGCTGTTTCCGTATTTTCTGCAATGAATTGTATGATGTTGGCAGTATCTCTTTATCAGGGGTGGTGGAGTGGGATGGAGGATGCGTATAGGAAATATTTAAATTTAGTTAGTTTAGTTGTTTGTATCCCTGCGGTATTTTATTCGGCCATGCCTTTTTATAGAAGGGCTTATACAGGATTAAAGTCAGCTAGTTTTCATCTTGATTTGCCAATCTCGATTGGAGTTTTAATTGGTTTCTTTTTAAGTTGTTTTTCTGTTATCTCGGGTCGCGGGGAAGTATATTTTGATTCTATCTCGATTCTTATCGCTCTTCTTCTAGGAGCGAGATTTATTCAAGAGATTGGGATTTTAAAGTTTAAAAAGAGCGTGATCTCAGATCAGGAGGTTCTAACTAAAGAAGCAAGAGTTTTAAGAGATTCCAAGATAGAGGCCATATACAGCGGAAAGGTGGTTCCAGGTGATGTTGTACTTTTAGAAGAGGGAGATATTGTTCCTGTCGATGGTAGTTTAGTTGATGGTGGTTTGCAAATTGATTCTTCTGTTTTAACTGGTGAGTCTGAACCCCATAGTGTGAAGGTAGGGGAGCTTGTATTTGCTGGAACTATGGTCGTAGGCGGTTCAGCCCAGGTGCTTTGTGAGAAGAGGCAGGAAGAGTCGTTTTTCCCTCAGACACTTAGGATGGTTAGAAATCGAATTGAGATTGGGTCTGAGATTGGGGAAAGGGTTGATATAAGATCTAAGTTTTTTGTGTGGTATGTGTTATTGGCTGGGATTGGGTCTTTTTCATATTTTTTATATGTTGAAGATATATATAGAGCCATTGAAGTTACTTTATCTGTATTTGTTATTAGTTGTCCCTGCGCTTTGGGTCTTTCCGTTCCCTTGGCATTTTCTAGTGCATACTTTCAAGCTTCTAAGTTAGGGATATTATTTTCAGGCGGAAGGGCTTTGGAGAATCTTGCTTCTGCTTCTAGTTACTTCTTTGATAAGACAGGGACCTTAACTGAAGGGAGTATGCAGGTTGTTGAATGCGTATTTCTAAGAGAGGATTTAAATAGGGATGGATTACTTCAAAAAGTTAAAATATTAGAAGAAGGAGTTTTTCATCCAGTTGGGCGAGGAATTTCAGCTTATATCGGGTCAGTGTTAGGGCAGTTAGATTGTAAAGATATATCAATACTGAAAAAAGAAATGGATGTTAGGGGTGGGGTTGTAGGACAGTTTAATGATGGAGATTTTATATCGGTGGGTTCTTTAAGTATGCTTTTAGACGATTCACCTATAAAAGTACAAGCGGATGTATTTTCGTCTCGTGGTCTTACCCCTGTAGTTGTTCTTAAGGGGGAAGAGCCTGTTATTATATTTGCCCTAAAGAGTACTGTTAGAGAGGGAGCAAAGTCTTTAATTGAATATCTATTCTCAATTAGGAGTGAGGTATATTTACTTTCTGGTGATAGAAAGGAAGTGGTTCTTGGAATGGCTGAGGAGTTAGGGATTAAAAAAGAAAATACATTTTATCAGAAGAGAGCAGACGAGAAGTCTTTAGTTCTGTCTAGTTACGGTGGGGGTAAGAAGGTGATGGTAGGAGATGGTCTTAATGATAGTTCGGCTCTTAGTATGTCCGATGTGGGAATTAGTGTTAGTGGGGGAGTGCAGTTACTCCAGAAGGATGGGAATATTTCTATAACAAACTTTAGTCCCTATAAGCTAATTAGCGCGATTAAAGGTTCCATTTCAACTTTAAGAGTGGTTAATTTAAATCTTACGATTTCTTTTTTGTATAATCTATTTTGTACAAGTTTAGCTGTAAGTGGAAATATTAGTCCGTTGATGGCCGCTATCTTAATGCCTATTAGCTCACTATTAGTGATTGTCGTGTCTCTGTTTGGTGTAAAGTTTAAGGAAGACTAGTTTATGGATATCATTTATTACCTCATACCCCTAAGTCTTATACTAGGCTTTTTAGGCCTTCTTGCGTTTATATGGGCTATAAAGCATGGGCAGTTTGAGGACACCGAAACCCCCGCGCATAAGATTTTGACTGAGGATTGAGATAAAGGGGGTGTCGATGGAGAGAGATCTCTCCATCGATAGGTAGAGGTTCTTAAATAGCTACGCCATTACAGGTATTAAAGCCGATGCCAATGGAACAACGTTCTTGTACTTCATTACAACTCTTTATTTCCGTAACAATTAAATTAGCAGGAATTTCATCTACGGTGATCTGTCCATTTTCTAATCTCATCCTATCACAACTAGCAAGCTGGCTTTCATTTTTGTTTCGATCAATATAGTCAACTAAGCATTTTGCTACTAACCCAACCTCAACATCACATTGTGATACTACGGGATTATCTAAAAAGCATGTATTGTACTCTGTTGTGTTTAGGCAGATTTCATCGAATGAAGGTGATGTAGATATGCAATTAGATACGGCATTCTCGCATTGTACTTGAAGTCTTGGGGTAGTATTTGCAAGTTGTTCTCCACTCAGATATTCATCGAAAAATGAGCTTGTGAATATTAACGCACCCTGGGGACAAAAGAGATTAGGAATATAAGCAGAGCGAGCAGAATCGCGAACGTTTTGACAGATTTTCTGTTCGTCCGTCGTGTTTAACTTATCAATACTCTTTTTTGGGTCTATATCGCCTAAAATACGTTCGCTGCCCGTTAGGTCGATCGTACCTCCCGTACCTTCGACCCCTCCACCGCAACTCGCTAATAAGACTATAAAAATATATCCGATCCTAGGTATGTAACGCATAAAAATAACTCCTTTACTAAATAATTCAAGTGCTGTATAAAATATACAACAACCAAGCTTCTTAGTCAAGAAAAATAAAAATGAAGTTTATAGGAGTAGAGATTTTTTATGATAATGCATTCTTTGTTAGTTGAGGGAATTGAGTTTATACTTAGTGGTATCGCGGGATTTTGTTTGCGTAGATCATTAAAGTTTCAAGATTTTCTATCGGTCGCTAAACGTTCGTTCGTTTTTGCTGCTGAAGCTGAGTTAGCAAAATCTAATATCGAGATTAGTCTTAGTAGACTTAGTGTTATGACCGGACTTCAGCGACCAGACATTGAAAAGATACTTAATAATAGAGCTCAGATTGATAATTCTCGATCTATAATATCCCGTGTGATTGGAAAATGGTCAAATGATATTAGCTTCAGGTCTAAAAATGGGAAAATTAAGACTTTAACATATGAGGGACGAGATAGTGAATTTTTTG
>JBILFC010000034.1:0-16880 GCA_044351785.1 Bdellovibrionota bacterium | reverse complement strand
TTAAAGAAGGAGTTGGTTGATAGTTTTAATGAGTTATCTGACTCGGATCATCAGATTGCTAATATTTATTATGAAAATTTTATTATTCGCTAGGTTCTTTTAAGTCTATATCTATAGAGTCTTCAGCAACTTTTGGTATGCTTTCTTTTCCACCTAAGGATGTGTAGCTGTGTACATGATCTAGTATAAGTTTTCTAATCTCTGTAGCCCCTTTTCTATTAAGGCCATCAATGTGAGCAAATCTACCAGACTCAACTGTCGGAGTAGAAATGTGTATATCGTAAAGGCCTAATACAACATCCGCAACATCTTGATCCACATATACATCAGTGATTTTAGAGAAGGGCAAAGTAATTTCTCTTTTAGCTACGATTCCTTTTCTAATTAGTACATTTCTGTCGTCCATATCATAATGATAATTTAAATAGTAAAGCAATTCATAAAAAGGCGATGACAATATCCAAGTTACTAAAATGCTAAATAATATGAGTAGTGGAGCTCTGAATTGCATGATTAGTAAACTCATTTTTTCAGAATCACTATCAGCAGAAATCCATAATATGCCCATGAGAATAAAGAAAATAACACTACTTGAAAAAAAAGCCTTAGAAGAAGAAAGAGCACTTTTCTTAAGTATTTTTCTTTTTTGAAGCGGATATCTATCTATTAATCTCATTGTTTCAATACTAATAATTTATTCTTCAGCAGGAGCTTGGTTTAAATCAGGTGGAGTGTTGACCTCATCAATCGTTACAATTCTGGGTGGTGCACTTAAAGCTTTTTTCATATCTTCTGGTAGTTCTGGTGGAGGAGCATTTAGTTGTGCCTTTAAGTCTTCTGGTAGCTCCTGGGGAGGCATTGCCAACTGCTTTTTCAGATCTTCAGGTAGTTCCGGTGGTGGGGCATTTAACTGAGCTTTTAAATCATCAGGAAGTTCGTTTGGGTCATTTGACTCCGGTTTACTAGATGCGTCCTTGATATCTGAGGGGATGTCATTTGAAGTTGTGTTGTTGTTTTTATCGATAGCTGAGCTTTCGACATTAGACTTCGGGACTATTTGGTTTATCGTTAAAGTCTGATCTGTTTTGTCGGAAACACTAGAGCCAGAAAGGTAAATATAAGCACCTATAACTATTACTAAACCAATTAATATATTAAAAAGTTTCATTTTTTATAAATTTAAAGTTATTTCTTGTGTGAATCTATCATAAACTAAGACTTTGTAAAAGCTTGGTTTATAGTCCCACTTGATCTCCTTCTCTGAACGTCCTAGTCTTTGAAATCCTAATAAATATAAATTCGTCAATTTGATAATGTTTTTTTCTCTAAACAAATTCTTTATTTTCATCGGCGTATTAGCCTTGTTCAATTTACAGGCTTGTTTATTACCTCCTACAGAAACAGTTCCACAGTACCTTTCAGAAGGTGAATTTAAAAAAGTAACAAATTTGAATAGAGCGAAGGAATTAATGCTCGCAGGTAGATTTGATGATGCGGAATTAATATTGAGATCTGAAATTGTCAAGAATCCACGTTTAAGTTTGCAGTATAATGACCTTGGTTATTTATTATTTCTTGAGGATAGGTTTTATGAGTCTGAAGTAATGCTTAAAAAGTCCGTTGCTTTAGATGAAAATTTTATTGCTCCTAGATTAAACTTGGCAAGAGTATTAGTCGCACTTGATAGATATAATGAGGCTGTAGATATTTTGGATGGAATTCTTGATCGGGTAAAATTGATATCTGAAGCTGAATATATTAAGGCAAATGCAGAATCACGCTCACCGCTTTTACAGGCTAAGGTTGCTAGACTTAAAGCTTCAGCATACTATTTAATGGGTGAATATGATGAAGCGAAATGTTACTCGTACGTAGCCTATTCTCAGTTGGGGAGTTTAGAGGAGGCAAGTTTACATATTCGTTTGTTATTATCTCTTGAGTCAATACCAACAGCCTTGGAAATGCTCCGAGGGGCGGTAGAAGTTCATAAAGATGCCTTGCCAATAAATATGACTTTTGATTACTCTTTAGCTTTAGTTGCTAGTGCAAATACGGAATTGGCTAAATTGGTGCTTGATCAAGTATTGGGATCAGCTGGTTTAAGTCAGGAAGAAATTGCTGCTGCTAGATTACTTAGATTCAAATTAGAAGATAACTTAGAAAGTGAAAAACTAATTAAAGATTCATTGTCCGAAGATGTATCAGATCCTTGTAAAGTTAAAAAATTTGATTCTAAAGGATATTGGCCTAGTAAAGCTACTCAATTGATTACGCAAGCGTATATGGAGGTTTGTAATTCCAATGAAGCCTAAGAGAAAATTTGAAAGATTAGAACCAGAACATAATAGAGAATCTAACTTTACAGGTGGTTCGGCTGGTAGGGTGCCACCACATTCCGTAGAGGCTGAACAATCAGTTTTAGGAGCGGTATTATTAGATAATGAGTCATTACATTCTGCCTTGGAGATCATCACTCATGAAGATTTTTACAGGGGAGCACATAGTGCTATCTTCGAAGCGATGATTGGGTTATCTGAGCGTGGAGAGCCATGCGATATTGTTACTTTAGCTTCTGAGTTAGATGCTAGAGGCAGTTTGACTACAGTAGGTGGACCTGAATATTTAAGTACTTTAGTCGATGTTGTACCAACATCGGCCCATACACAGTTCTATAGTAGGCTTATTAGAGAAATGTCTATAAGACGTAGGCTTATTCATGAATCTGGTGAAATTACTAGGGACGCTTTCGATACAACAGAGAGAGTGGATGATTTACTAGATTCCGTGGAGCAGAGAATCTTTGCGATATCAGACCAGAAAGTTAAACCTAGTTTTGCTAAAGTTGGAGATATAGTACGAGATTCAATTAAGAGAATTGAACAGCTATATATCAACAACGATTTATATACAGGTCTTGGTTCAGGTTTTATCGATCTTGATGAGATGACTTCAGGCTTTCAGCCCTCTGATCTAATTATTCTCGCCGGTAGGCCTAGTATGGGTAAGACAGCTTTAGCCTTGAGCATAGCTAGGCATGTTGGTGTGGATCTTAAGAAGAGAGTTGCTGTGTTTTCTCTTGAAATGTCTAAGGATCAGATTGTTACAAGATTACTATGTTCTGAAGCTAAAGTAAGTAATTCTAAGGTAAGAAGTGGTAAGTTGAGTGAAAGTGATTTTCCTAAATTAGTAGACGCTGCAGCAAAGATTTCGCAAGCTGATATCTTTGTGGATGATACCGCAGCGATTTCTGTATTGGAAATGAGAGCTAAAGCTCGTAGACTTCATAGAGAAGCTCCATTGAGTTTAATTGTAGTTGATTATCTTCAGTTAATGAGAGCTCCAGGACGTAACTCTGATAGGAGAGATCAAGAAATTTCTGAAATCTCAGCTTCTCTTAAAGGCTTGGCAAAAGAGTTGTCAATTCCTGTCATAGCGCTGAGTCAGCTAAACCGTGCTGTGGAAACAAGAAATGATAAGCGGCCGATGATGGCAGATTTAAGAGAGTCTGGAGCTATTGAGCAAGATGCGGATTTAATCGGGTTTGTTTACAGAGATGAAGTTTACAATGTTGATTCCCCTGATAAGGGAGTAGCTGAACTGATAATTGCTAAACATAGAAATGGTTCTGTCGGTACGGTGCGAGTTGGATTCCAAGGCGAATTTACTCTCTTTGTTAATTTAGAGGAGAGGGCAGAAGAGTACGACTATTTGGGTGGTGATATAGGATTAGATGAGGAAGACGATTTAATTTAAGTTAAATGAAGTAAGTTAGCTTGATGTTTTTTCTTCATTTAGGTAGTAGCTAAGTTGTAATTTGTTATATCGGGGCGTGGCGCAGCCTGGCTAGCGCGTTCGCTTGGGGTGCGAGAGGTCGGCGGTTCGAATCCGCTCGCCCCGATTTTTTATTTACTAGATTTTCATTATTTTGCTTGTCACTTCGTCTATTATTAGCGAAAATAGCTATTAATACTGTGATTTTTTAATTCTTGAGTTAATGTTCATGCGTCTCTTTAAGGCATTGCTATTTTGTTCATCTATTGTGTTTTTTTGCGCATGCAATGTCGGTGGGTTTGGTGCG
Source organism: Bdellovibrionota bacterium (assembly GCA_044351785.1). Classification (GTDB taxonomy): domain Bacteria; phylum Bdellovibrionota_C; class UBA2361; order SZUA-149; family DAOLCO01; genus JAIYCX01. Next base: position 12,802 of record JBILFC010000034.1, on the reverse strand, counting down.
TATGACAGTACTCCTAAGAAGCCAGTTTACCATACTATAACTAAGGGTGAGAGCTTACTTGGAATAAGTAGTAAATTTCTAACAACTCCAGATGAGATACTTTTACTAAACGGTTTGCAGGGTGATAAATATCTACGAGTTGGGCAGAAGCTTTTAGTTGCTTATCAGTATGAAGATGAGGATGAAAATTTTCATAAGAAAGAGGTAGGAGGCATTCGTACCGTTTCTTTGAGAAATGATTCCATTAAAAATGTTCCTAGTCTCCCTAAAGCAGGAGGAGAATCATATAGTGATAAACCGACCATTTTTACTGGTGGAGCTCTTCATTGGCCACTAATTGAGGCATCTAGAATCGTTTCTGGATTTGGACCACGACGTGGAACCTTTCATGATGGATTAGACCTTGCAAGCCCAAGTGGCACTAAGGTGTTAGCAGCGCATGATGGAATTGTAGCCTATTCCGGATCTGATCTTGGAGGATATGGAAATCTTTTAGTTATTAAAGGTAATGATAATTTAATTACGGTTTATGCTCATAACCGAAGTCTTGATGTAGAGAGGGGAGATAAGGTTAAGAAGGGACAAAAAATTGCTGAAGTCGGGGAAACTGGGAAGGCTGAAGGACCTCATTTGCATTTTGAGGTTAGAGCTAAGGATAAGCGAGGAAGGGCAATCGCCGTTGATCCATTGCCTTTACTTAAGCCAACAGATAATAAACCTAGATTTCGTGTTAATGAGAGCCTAGAGCCGCTATTGGCTTGGCTTAGGTAGAAGCGTTAAAATAGTAGGGATACTGTCATTTTATTTGATAATATGCTGAATTTATAGTATTTTATCAGATAGTGAAATTATTATGCTCTCGTAGCTCAGTAGGATAGAGCACAGGTTTCCTAAACCTGGGGTCATAGGTTCGAATCCTATCGAGGGCAATGTGAGTCTAAACTACGGGTATTGTTGTAATTCTTTTTGAGAGATAACATTATCCATGCTGTAATATTTAAATTTGCGATAGTAGTTTTAAATTAAATTATAAAGGACTCTTGGCGATGAATAAATCAGAACTTATTGAAAAGCTTGCAGAAAGAACTGGCGTTGGTAGTGTTCAAGCTGAAGAGCTGGTACACTTAATGTTCTCGAAAATGAAGAACACTCTTTTTGATGGCGGTCGAATAGAGATCAGAGGCTTTGGCCGATTTAAGGTCAAGGATTATGAAAGTTATATGGGACGTAACCCTAAAACTGGTGAAAAGATTGAAGTAGCTCCTAAGAAGCTACCAACTTTTAAATTGGGGAAGGAATTAAATAAGCGACTTAATGGTGGAGAGCTACCAGGAGTTGATGATTAAAAATCACCACTTGCTGAGTTTAGAAGTAGTGGATATATCTGCTAAGGCTGTTTGAAATTGTAAGGAAATTATGTCAATTGATTACTTAGAAGATTTAGAAAAATCTATAAATAACGGAAAAGAATTATACGCTTGCCCAGGTGTTCAGTCTGCAGAATGGGAACTGTCTGGCGATATGGCCGCATTAGAAAAAAAGGCTCAGCGTACTGCCAATGCCTTAAAGTTTCAGTGTATTATTTACAGACTAATCAACAAGGCTGATACGGTTTCAGATGATTGCTATTTAGTTGTAAGAAAGATTCTTGATCCAGGTTCTCGCGGTGAGCCAAGGTTTCAGTGGGGAATAGTGGATACGAGAGAAGCCGCTGAAATGATGAGAGACGTAAGTCAGGGTCCAAGTCCTTATTTTGGTGCAACAATTGAAAAGACTTTTCAACCAGGTTAGTTTCGTGAGTGAAAAAAATATTCCATTTAGAATTAAAATATCTGACGTAAAATGTGGTCGCTATAAAGTAGGCACTAAGCCACCTTCTTGGGATCTTAGAAAAGCGGGTACTGATGTGGTAGTTAGTACTGAAGGGGAAGAGTATATATTGGATTGTCAAGGTGATCAGTCTACTCCCGATCTAGGTTGGGAGTTGCTCATTAATGCGAAGACTGAGATAGGCTACGCGTGGACGCTCTTTGGCGTAGCTAAGAAGTAAATTTATTTTATTGGTTCATCAAGTTTGAGGGTCAAGCATTTTGCTGCCCCTCCAGCTTTAATATATTCGCTTAGTTGAGAGCAAGTAACTTTAAATCCTATTTTTTCTAGAGTCTTTATTAATTCATTAGAGACTTCATTTAGAAAAATATTTTTATCTATATTTACAGCATTGCAAGCAAATAGTTCAGCGTCTTTTTCGTTAACTATAATTCTTTTATCTAAGGGAATATTCTGTTCGATAAGTTTAATAGAGTCTTCGTCAAAAGCTTCTGGAAAATACATTAAATATCCACCTTCTAACGGGCACAAACAAGTATCTAGGTGATAAAATCTATTATCTATAAGTTTAAGAGGTAGGATCTCAATTGAAGTAATCTTAGAAACGATTGGGAAGGCCCTGATATCTGTTCTAAAGCCGTAACCTCCCCAGATAATGTTTTGCCCTCTATCAATTAATGCATCTCCAGCACCTTCGAAAGCAATATCCTCGGGCATCTTGTGAACCTGAAAGCCTTTACTATCAAACCATTCATTGAAATATTTTTCCTCACCTTGCCTTTCTTTAAACAGGAAATGAGAAAGAATGCAGGTATCTGCATATACAAATCCCGCATTCGCTGTGAATACTAGGTCAGGTAAGCCATTAACTGGTTCTACAAATTCTAAATTAGCGACTTTGGATAGATTTTTTCTTAATGCTTCCCACTGTGAAATTGATAATTCAGTGGTTGTATTTGAAAGGTTTCCTTCCATCCATGGGTTAATGACGTAAGATACCCTGAAATAATCTGGAGAACACATTAGTATAGTTGGAGTGTTATAGATCATGAGATTTACAAGTGTAAAATAAAGGCCTTCGAGTTCCTAGTGAAATCATAACCCTCTTGCCATTCTTTAGGAAGATCTTTTCTATCTATTTCACTAAAACCTAAGGATTGAAAAAAGTCCCACATCCCAGGAGAAATACTTAGAGAGAAGACATATTTTTTGCCCATTTTTTTAGCTTCTTCGATTAGAGATGTAGCTACTAGGCGAGCGTGACCACGTCTTCTGAATCTTGGTAAGCTAAAAAACTTTGATAGTTCTCCTGTGTCTCCATAATTTATTATCTTTGCACCAGCTACAATGGAGCCATTGATTACATAAAGAAGGAAATTGCCAATTTCACTAGCTAATTCTTCTTCTGTCATTGGAAGAATCAGTCCACGTTCGATATGAGGTTTAATTAGCCTAGAGACCGTAAATACATCTTTAGGCTCACCTCGTCTTATTTCATTATTATATTCCTTCGTTAACAAGGTGCCTCTACCTTGGTGGGTAAATACTTCTTGAAAAAGAGCACCTGGGCTAGAATCTATAATAACAATATCAATGCTATGATGTTCTAGTAGCTCAACTATTTTACCCCTTTTCTCCTCTAAGGTAGGAAGGGAATTTTCGACATTAAGGTCTTTAAGGCTAATATGTGATAGTGGTATCCCATCTTTCTCTAGGCTTCCAGTTGAATTTACATAAAAGAACTTTTTAGGTCCTAATAAAGACGCAATTTCTAGTGCTTCAGAAAAGCATTCCAACTCCGAGTTTTCACTTTTAGAATTCAGTCCGAAGACTACAACATCATGCGAGGAATATTCCTTTTTTATGATCTTTTGTTTTTGAGCGGAGATGTCTTCTGAGGCATCATGTTTAAAGTATTCAATTAAGAAGCCTTCTGATTTTAGAGTTCTAATTCTTCTTTTGACAATCTCGGAATGTTTAACCACTACAAGAAGAAAAATTTGCGCAGACTGAATAAGTTGAAGATCCGTAAATAGTCTTTCAAGAGCTGAAGCATGTTCTACGTATACAACAAAGAGAGAATCTCTAAAGGCGAAAGAATAGTGAAAAAGCTCCAGAGCATCTAGCATCTGGTCTTCTAAATTATCGTCCTGTTTACTTTCTGTCCTGCTCACTGTAAAAATAATACATTATTTGTGGTATAAATTAGTATGATCATAGCGAAATTTTTTGTTTTGGTCGAGATGCTAGAGAGAACATAGACATGTTAAAAATAATTTCTCAAATTCTTAAAGAAGCGGGTCAATTGGCTCTAGAAATGCAGGTTCCGGGTATCGAGCGGATTTCAAAGGGTGGGTTGGATTTTGCAACTGAAGCTGACTTAAGAGTGCAAGAATTATTGATTAATCAGCTGCAAGACAAGTTCCCGGGTATTCCTATCCTAGGTGAAGAGGATAAGGTCCACGAGATGAATCTTAGTGAAACTTTCATTATCGATCCTATAGACGGCACATTTGATTATTCTTATGGCGGGGAGGAGTGGGGGGTGATGTTATCATATTTTAAGGATGGAGAAGTTAATGCTTCTGCTGTTTTTCAGCCTAGGTTCAATAATTTACTTTTATCCAGTCTATCAGAGGGAAGTTTTTTAAACGGAGAAAAGGTTACTCTACGCTCATTACCTACTGTGTTGGAAGAAAGTATTATGATTCATTGTCTTGGCAATTGGATTAGTAAATCATATCCCCAGGATATTTTATTACCTACCTTGGCGAGAGTAAGAATTTGTAGAAGTTTTAGTACGGCAGTTCAAGTTGCTATTCAGCTAGCGAAGGGAAATGCTCACATTTTTATTGGTGAAGCTGGAAAAGTATGGGATTATGCGCCTATTTCTCTTTTGGTTAAGACTTTAGGTGGATATGAATCTGATTTTCAAGGTAATGCCTTAGAATGGAAACCGGATGTAATGCAGGTAGTATTTTCTTTCTCCGAAGCTATACAAACTAAACTACTTCAGATTCTTCAAAGGTGAGAATAGCCCTTTCTCTGACCTTCCCGTCTTACCGCCTTCCTGTTAAATCTTATTTTCAGTTGGGACTTCCTCATAAGGCTGGATGATTACGAATCCATCACCTTCAAATCTGAGTTGAATAGTCTCCCCACTTGTTCTACCAATTAATGTTTGAAGATTTACATCTGTCTTCATGCTAGGGACAACTCCACTAGACCAGCCTACTGTAGCATTGGCATCGGTCATCACTGGATTGTTCGGAGTGACTCTTAGAATTATTGGTTCAAATCTTGCGCTAAACGCAATCATTCCTCTCCCTGAGAATACTAAGTGGAATAGTCCACCTGCAAGAGCAGTTCCGACATTAAATAAACTTTCTACGCTCCATTTAATTTCATTTTCAAATGCTAAAATGTGACTAGATTGAAGATAGATCGGGACGCCTTTAAGTTCTATGACTTTTATTTTTTTCCCTTGATCCGCTAGATAAAGGCTACCAACTCCTTCTGCTGCGGTGAGTGGGCTTGATTCTCCAGTGATTCCTCTTTTAAGTAGTTTACCTAGTCCGTGTTCTGCTAAACCTTCTCTTCTAAAGTTTATCATACCTTGATATGCGACCATGCTACCTGTCTTAATCCATACTTTAGAATTAAGATTAATATCTAATAGTCTTTCAGATGCTGAATGGAATCTATTGCTTCCACTTGGTCTCTTATAGTGACTAAGATTGAATAGATGACTGAAGTCATCTACTTCATTTGGCATGTCCTCTATGTTTGGGGCCGTGGAAAAAAAATCAGGAGATGGGATAATTGGAGAGGGTTGGGTTGAGGGTACATCTAAGGGGTTCCCCGCTCCAATTTCCCTTCTCTCCTGATTGAGATCGTTTGAGTTTCTTAAGATTGCTTCTTTAATGAAGTCATCTTTATCTGAGTCTTTTTTGAGTTGCGTGTTTCTAGTTAATATTACTTTTTTTGTTTGAATGGCTGAGAAAAGTTCAGAGAGTTTATTCTGTTCTTCATTATCAATTTGTCCATCCTTATGAATGAGCATCATGATTTTATCATGCTCATCTTCAGTGAGAGAACCTTGGTGAATTGCCTGATCTATTAATGTAAATGCTTTATTCACGAAAATTCTATTTCCCCACCCGACATTCGTTTCTAGTTTCTTTATTTGTTATTGTAGTTTGGAGTGGGGGTGTGAGGTAGGGAGCAATATGTAGTAATTATAGTAGGTTAAGTTGTAGAGAATAACTAAGCGCCTGTTGAGTAGTCTAGTAAAATGGTGTATATCAAAGGTACAGTCCTATAAATTTGATCTTTTCAATTATGCGTGAGTAGAAGAGTATTTTACTTTAGGGGTAGTAGAGAGTCCACTTTCTCTTACCCCCAAGAGAGTTAAGGTTATATGGGTGACCTTAGGTTTTTGGATAATTGTCCGTTTACTTAGGGAGATTCCTATGGACATTTTTATGGCGCTGGTAGGGAATGCTGAGTTTTCTCCGGTCTCTATCGCAATTATTGTAGGCCTGATCATTGGCATCTTGATGCATCTATTTGCTGAGAGGCAGGACCGGCTCGTTCGATCGGAAACTAATTATTATGAGTGGCATAAGAGGGCAGCCAAGTGGGCTCACTTTGTCGCTCATTTTTTGATTGGTGGCAGCATAGCGGGGTTCATTGTATGTTATATATTTTGAATTCCGCTTAGAGTTGCCACCGCATCTGGCCGTGGCAATTCTTTTGTTTTATTTCTTTTGGGGACTTTTTCTTATATAAAAAAAGCCCGCCGCAGTGGTGTATGCGGTCGGGGGTATGGTTTAATCCATCGCAGTAAGAATTAGCAATGCAGGCACGATAATTCTCATTGGCGTTCCATCATCGACTGACAGAATTTGATTGCTGACGAGCATTTTCCATTTTGACCGACTATATCTTGTATGTTCAAACAGGGGTTCGAACATAAGTGTTTCAACTTCCTCTCTATCAAGTTGAATTAAGAATGCAAGAGAAGCTTTAAACTTCATCTTGGCTGCGTCAGTAAAAATTTTAGGCGCAGTAGCGGTACAACTAACAAAGATGTCATAGACCCAGTTAGTAACATTGCTGCGTCTGCGGTATCGATCATTGTCTGTTCGTTGTATCTCCCGGTAAGATGGACACTCTCGGTCCACCTTTAGCAGATTGTCTACCAAGGGCAAGAGGATTGCAAGTCCACTTACATTCTTCTTTTCACTCTTAGTCAATTGACCAAGAAGTTCATGAAGGATTTTTTCCTTCCAGTCGCGAACAGCTTCCTTTGCAGCTTTTAGTTCAGGCATATCCTCCAGACCTTCGAAGATCCAGAAACTTGCAACCAACATCTGAATAGGATCACTTAAGACTTCTTCAGTGTACCGAAGGAGAGAATGCTGCCAATCTTCCGTGCAATGAACAAGAGCTCTCAGATTCCAGTTATCCTCGTAAACAATTTTTGTTACTGGATGTTCCTCCGTACCGAGTACACCTGACAGTAAGGGTTCAAGTTCTTTCGTCAGATTAGATACATTTTCCGGCGCGTCAAAGCTGTTAATAACAAGCCTTTTAGCCTTTTCCGGAATAGAGGATCCGAAACTCTTAAATCTGGCGACTAGAGAATCAAAGAATTGATCTGTTTCGTGGGTTAGTCTCATGGTAACCACTTTCCAAAATAAAACCTAGGCCAAAACCTCAGCTGAAACCTTATGGTTTACACACACTGCGGTTAGCTTTCTTCTTAAGCACAAGGCATAACAATAAAGCTAATGCAGTTAACTTCTACCCCTAATTTAATTTTGAAAGAGCCTCTATTTCATATCAGAAAAGTGTTAAAATGTAAATCCTGATTATGATTAAAATTATGGTCTGGGTGTTGGTTTAACTATTAGTAATTATTATACCATTTGATTGTATGGCAGGTAGCGGGGCTACTTTTTGTATGGCAGGTAGCGGGGCTACTTTTAATAATAAATTATTGAATGATAGGTAGTTAAAAAGTAAGGGGGTCTACTTTATTAATGAGCAATTTATCTGGTTAAAGGTAGTGGGTATTTTTAGGGAGGATAAAGAGAATATTTCAATTTGCGTCTTAATGAGCTACCTTACATCAATCAAAAATATGGGTAGAAGGATGCGATTCAACTCTCCTGACTTCTGGGTGAATAGAGTTGATAGGAAAATGGTTTCTAGTCTAGTAATGTAGACTTGTGGTTTTTATGGGAGACAGATAAATGCGTCGCAATAGTGAGAGTGCTTTTGATCTGCATTGTGTTTTTTCTTCGAGAATCAAGGGGGTAACTTTTCATCGTAAACGATTTCTTGCAGCCGTGGAAAAGGCACTGAATTCATCTTCTGGAGCCTTTCCCCAGTTGTTAGCGAGTAGGGCCAAGGACTTAATAGCGACCTTGAGGATGAGAAAAGTATACAGAAATTCTGCTTCGGTGAGGCAGATTATTCGGTATAGTGACCAATTTCCAATTCTGATTACGCTGATCTCAGAGCTATATGAATCTGGATCAAGAAGTGAAAGGACCATGATTGCAGAACTTTATATGGAAGCCCTTCAATGTTCATCTCCGGCACATGTTTACTGCGCCCTTAAGGGGATTCCGAATATGGTGGGACATGATTATCAGGATCAGAATTTTCTAATGTGGGTACTGTCTGCCATTAGGCCGGACAGTGATAATGCTGATTTTGCAGTTACTACACTTTATCAAGAAAGGTGTAGAATGAGGATTGGGCTTCCTTTAGCTAAAAATATACTGTTGCGTTTGAAAGAAGATCCTGAGTTGTGGGAACTTAACTTTGATCACTTACCGCATCTCGTGCACTTTTTGGGGTCTACTTTTCGTACTTTAAAGAGGCGAGCTACCAAATGCTTAGTTGATAATGGATACGTGGATGGGCTGAAGTACGAGATGCCAGCTGGTTTGCAAACTTTTATTTCTGCGAAAGGGATAAAATGTTTTGAAGCCAGCGCTATGCATTGCCAGCACATGAATGCTTTAATCAGAAGTGCTAAAGCAGAGCAGCACCGAGATCATATAATACAGGTGATCCTCGCATATTTTCAATATTCATATTGTATGGATGACGTTAGTGGTGATAACGAAAACTGGTTGGTACGTAACCTCACTGATTCTGATGATGATATTCACAGTGACATATTGGGGCAGTTCCAATCTTCTAAGGTGAAACCATTAGATCTTAGAAATAATGAAGCAGTGATATATTTGCGTTATGTTCAAGCATTGGCGGACGGGAGACCCCGAAATAGGGGTTCCATCAAGAGAGTCCTCAAAAAGTTAAGGACAAAATTAGATCGAAAGGATGCGCCTGATTTTTATGATGAAGTTGTTGGGATGATTAATTCAATGAGGTGATGAGAATTCCTATTTTCTTTTGTGGCACTGCTAACCGGCAGTGCCCTTTTTCCTCTACCATAGCGACTGCAATTTACTTTTTAATCTAATAATTATATTGTTTCCCAAATTATATAGTTGAGTAGTTTTAGTGGCCTCTTCTTTCTTGAAGGTTGAGGCCATTGTTCTTTGTCTTTGGGATTTTTATTTTATTACCATTAAACTCCAGGCTAATTGGTGCTTGGAATTGTTATGATTTATTCCCCAACCTTTACAATTTAAATTATCTTGTTTAGTTTCAAGGCTATAAAATTATAAGAGTAGATGGGATAAGGTTTTCTAAGAGATAGACCTGTTCACTGGATATTTTTTAAAAGAATATTTGGTGAATTGGTTCTTCCAGATTGGGTTTTTCTTTACGGAGGTCTTTATGCAGATTAAAGTTAATCTCACGCATGCAGTGTTGTCATGGATTGCCCCGTACCTTGATATTCTTCAACTTCATCGGATATACAGTATTAGATTGACGAGAAGAGAACAGGGGAGAGATGAAGGTTGGCGTGGAGTTGATTTTCTGATTATGGGATTGATCAGTAAATTGTTGGAGGGAGAGTTCAGTATTTATAAAAGAATGAAGTTACTTGGAACAAACTAGAAATACTAGCATACGTACTAGTCTAACATTTTGTCTTTATTAGAAAATTATATTTATATGAGAGTGAAAGGTATTTTTTTAAAGTAGGGGGGCTACTTTTAAAAATACTAAACCTTGCCCTGACCGCAGTCAAAGTAGTCAGGATCAACGATAAACTTATGATTGATTAAGCATCCCTTTTACAACAAAATCCCTAAACCCAGTATATCTCTTAGAACTTTTTATTCTCTTAGTGGCAGTCTGTAGGGCGGATCGTGTCCCTACGATTATTAGTAGACTTTTGGCTCTTGTTACTCCTGGGTAAATTAGTTGTCTTTCTAGCATGATGTTATGGGAGTCGTGGAGAATGAGTACGATTACTGGTACTTCTGTAGTTAGTGAGAATTAGTAGCCTACTTACCAGTATAACTAGTCGCCCCCCCCTTTTTTTATTCTTTCGTTAAAATTGTAGCTTACATAATACATTTAACTTAAGATCCACACACTCCTTTGTCTTGCATTAATATGTATATTATGGGGATTAAGCTACCGAAGCTCCAAGTTAAAGCAAAGAGTATTCTTAGTGCTCTGTTCGTGGGGAATTTTATGAAAAAAACAACCATAGATCCTAGAATAAAAGGTGCAAAGTAAGAAACATAAGGAAGAAATCGATTGTTAATGTGGCAGGTCTCTATTCCCACAATTAAAATTAGGTTCGTAAGGCTATATAAAGAATATAGCAAAATAATGATGCGATTTAATATATTTTTCATGGACACTACGATCTATTCCTAGAAGTTGGGTGATTGCGCGTAATTGTTAAAGATTGAGAAATCAGGTTCTAAATAGCTGCAATCGCGCTAATCGCGCAAGCTCATATAGATAAACTGAGTTAAAATTGTAGCCTACCTACTATTTTAACTCTTCGTTATTATTATGAATATGCGGATTTTCAGAGGTAGCGGGGCTACTTTTAATGATAATTAAAATGTTTCAGCCAAGTACGGTTTGCAATAATAGGATAACTGACCTATGTTTTTTTAAATCTCATTTAAAAATCTCAGCGCCATAGCTGGTTGTTGATTAGCTTGACCAAGTACTGAAGTGGCTGCTTGTTGTAAAATTTGATTTTTTAACAAATTTGCTGATTCTGTTGCTATGTCCGCATCAGTTATCTGAGACGATGCAGTAGTAAAGTTTTCTCGATTAACTGAAAGTTGATTCCCTGCCACTAACAATCTTGCCTCTATCGCTCCATACTCTCCTTCTAAAGCGGATAGGTCTTGAATTCTATTCTTAACTGTATCAAGCGCCCTTTTTGAAGACTCAGCATTTAATAGGTGAGTAAACCCTATTGCAGTTTGACGAGTTTCAGCATCTCCTGTTACGGTTGTAAGATTTACATTTAATGGGTCTTTTGATTGATAGGTTAAACCTGAAAGATCCAAGCTTATACTTGCGCTAGTACCAGCTGTAGCAAAGCTAAATGTTATATCAAGGTTATCCACTCCTTCCGTATATGAAACACCATTAGCAGAAGTAGTTTCCAATGAACTCTCTAATCTAGCAAATGCTCGATATTGTCTAGTAGGTGACTCTACTAAGGGTGTTCCTGCCCCACCAAAACTACCATTGGTCCTAGAGAGCAAAACTGTAACCTTCACTTTGTCTCCGTTTGCAGCAATGGCATTAATAACAGCAGGCTCGTGTCCTCTTGATAGCGCATTATTACTTTGAAAAGCTCCGGTGATTGGAAATGCATTATATGAGGTTTCTATGAACTGATCTGCGATATTAATATTATCATTCGCATCCCAATCCGTCCTCTGAGCCAGCACCCCTGCATACTGATGACTATTCGCCGCTGTCACTGTAAGCAAAGACTCTTCTACGCCACTTATCCCAGCCATAAGTTTAATTGTAGTTGGATCTTGGTTACGTAAAAGCGAGATGCCGTTAAACTTGGCGGTACTAGCAACTCGATCAAACTCATCTAACAGCGCCTTGTATTCACCTTGCAAGGCGGTACGTTGAGTAGCTCCTAAGACTCCGTTTGCGCTCTGCTCGGCTAGCTCTGACATTCTGTAAAGTATATCTTTCTGAGCGCCAAGTGCACCACTGATAATTGAGATCATAGAGACCCCATCATTCACATTTTTTATAGCTTGAGTACTCAGTCTTGAATCAGTTTTTAAATTCTCGGATATTGCAAGACCTGCTGCATCATCTGAAGCTTTAGTAATACGCAAACCAGAAGAGAGACGATTATAACTTTGAGATACGCTGGACGTAGCTTCGCCCAAACGCCGTTGTGCATTTAAAGATAAAAGATTAGAATTTAAACTCAAAACTGCCACTGTGATCCATCACTACGCAACGATGCATCCATTACATCTAGAAGCCTAACCTTAGCTTCATGGCTAAGTTATCGTCATTATTGACTAAATGCTAAAGTGTGGGGTGCTAGGTTTATAGTCTTTATGAAAGGTTCAAGTAAGTAGGCTATTTTAAAATAAATTTAATAATTAGAATTAGTAGCCTGTCTACTAGTTTAACACATAATAATTATTAGAGAATCTCCTTATATAAGCATATTGGCTAATTGTAAAAAGCATAAACCAAGAATCTTTTTGTAGCGTAACGACTAGAATATTACCCCAAATTATTGTAGAAATGTTTGGTAAGAGTTCCCTTTGGAATTGTTTTCTCCTTAGGAAGGGAGAGTAGGTTTATGACAACTGAGAGGTTTTTAACAACTGGTGAAGTAGCCAAGATCTGTAAAGTTACTATTCCTGCGGTGCGAAAATGGTGTCTAAAGCAGGGGTTGGAATATACCTCTGTTGGAGCGGGTAAGGCCATTAGAATTAGGCTGGAGGATTTACGCACTTTTTGGGAATTTAAGCATGGAGATATCCCAGAATCTTTACAAAGAGTATTAGATGGC
>JBILFC010000319.1:0-3233 GCA_044351785.1 Bdellovibrionota bacterium | reverse complement strand
AAAAGCTCTTAAAATTCTAGTTGTTGGCGGAAGGACGAAGGAGGCTGTATTGAATTTCTTTTCAAGTTTGGATGCAAAGCATTTTAAACTTGCAACAGTAGCTGATGGAAGTGAGGTTAAGGCTTATCTTAAGAAGAACAAGCCAGAGCTGATACTTGTTGTAGTTGGAGGTAACTTCGTTGATGAGTTGGTCTGGGTTAAAGCCTTGCGGACTAAGACCGATAACTTGTTTACGATTGTTGCTTTCACTTCTCAAGGTAATCCAGCATCGCCCGCTCCTTTTGACAAGATACTGCCCAAGTCAGCTGGTCAGGATGGTGTTTTGGAATATATTCTCGGTTTTAAAGCTGGAAAATAGGCCAAGGCTATGGACTATGGACGACTATCCCTCAGAAGGTTTATTCCAGAAGAGGGACTTTTTACTTTTTTTTGGGATTTTTTTAAATTGTGATTGGTTTGGTGGTAGCTCTGACCGCAGTCAAAGTACTCGTTTGCAAGGGCAGGGCTTCCGCCAAACCAATCACTGATTAAGCATCCCCTTAACCACAAAATCCCTAAACCCAGTATATCTCTTAGAACTTTTAATTCTCTTAGTAGCTGTTTGTAGCGCTGATCGAGTTCCAACAATGATCAATAAACTTTTAGCTCTAGTGACACCGGTATATATAAGTTGTCTTTCAAGCATTATGTTATGGGAGTCGTGAAGAACGAGCACAATAACTGGTACTTCTGAGCCTTGGGAGCGGTGGATGGTTAGGGCGTAGGCAAGGTCTAATTGATTTATATTCTCTGAAGTATAGGTGACTTCTCTCCCGTCCCAGAGTCTTACATATATTGCCTTCGCCTCAGTATCTACACCGAAGATTATTCCTTGTTCCCCATTAAATACACCAGCATCATGAATGTTATAATTGTTAACTCTCTGACAAACTCTATCTCCAACTCTGAACTCAGTCTGACCCACGCTTACCGTCGGCTGGCCCTCTACCTTAGGTACAAGTTTAGATTGTAATTTCTGATTAAGTGCAATAATTCCAAGCTCACCTTGATTCATAGGTGAAAGTACCGTGATGTCCGTAGGAGGGATACCGAACTTTTTAGGAATTTGCTCCGCTACTAAGCGTTCAATTAAGGCACTCGCTTCTTCTTGAGTATTAGCCGCTAAAAAATATGCATCACGTTTACCAGATCCATCAGGCTTCGGGATATTAGGCATGACTCCGTGATTAATTTCATGAGCGATATCATTAATACTAGATTCTTCTGACCTTCTAAATAATCTTGTAAGTGTTACAACAGGAATTTCACTGATATTAAGTAAATCAGGGAAAAATAATCCAGGACCTACACTAGGAAGTTGATCTTTATCGCCTACAAAAATAAGCCTAGTATCGGGGCCAACAGCCTTTAGCAGACTAGTAGCGAGAGGAATATCAATCATCGAGCTTTCATCGACAATCAAAACATCATAAGGCAGAGTGTCATTTTCATTGTGAACAAAGTCTTTCTGAAAAGGATCGTATTTAAGAAGTCTATGAATGGTAGAAGCATCAATATCGCATACTTCTTGGAGCCTTTGAGCAGCTCTTCCCGTCGGAGCGCAAAGCCTAATTGAAAAACCAGCTTTCTTAAATAAAGCACCAATAGATCTTACGACAGTTGTTTTCCCACAACCAGGCCCTCCAGTAATAACTAAAAGAGAATTCTTAGCAGACAATCTTACAGCCTCCGCCTGCTCCGTAGACAGATCTAACCTAGTTCCATCTTTATTCTTTAAGTTACCTTCTTCTAGAATAGAATTAAGTATCCAATCTGGGACGTACTTTGCAGTGCCCTTGTTGTTTATTCTTTTTACAATACATTCAGCTACTTTCTTCTCTGATAGAAATAAAAGAGGAGAGAAGATTTTATCTTCAGATGCAGTAACAATACCCTCCATTAAAGCCTTATTAAGAGCTTCCTCCATTAATTCAGGATCATCAATCTGAAGCAGGGATGCGCCTTTCATAAGTAGAATATCCTTAGGAAGATAAGTGTGGCCATCCATCTCGGATTCGATCAGAGTATAAAGAAGACCAGCCATAAGTCTTTCTAAGGCTTTTTCACTGATTCCTAAGGCCCTAGCAATTTTATCTGCAGTTAAAAATCCTATTCCCCAAACTTGCTGACAAAGTATGTATGGATTATTTTTTACTATCTCAATCGTTCTTGATTTATAAACCTTATAAATCCGAGTTCCTAGTGACTGACTTATATTGTAATTATTAAAAAATAGAAGGGTTTCTCTCTCTTCCTTCTTTTCTACCCAGATAACTTTTATCTCTTCAGCTTTCGCTCGACCAAGACCTCTAACTTCTGTTAGTCTATCTGGATCATTCTCTAAAATTTGAAGTGTAGCTTCCCCGAAATGCTCTACAATTTTTTCAGCGAACTTAGGACCAACACCTTTGATTAGTCCTGAGGATAAATATCTAATGATAGATTCTTTTTCAGTAGGGACAGTTTCAGTGAGGGAGTAAGCCTTAAATTGAAGACCGAATTTCGGATGAGTCTGCCAGACACCTCTAGCGATAAAAGTCATGCCCTCACTAAGAGAACTTGGTAGGGTTCCAGCAACAGTAATTACAGGATCACCGAAAGCCCCCCCTTCCTTTCTAACTCTAATTACGCCAAAGCCATTTTCACTGTTTCTATAGGTAATACGCTCTACGGAGCCTTTTAAGTAGTCAGACTCTTTCTTTGTTTCTTCTCTAACAAGATCTGATGTATTATCGGGCTGCATTAAAAAACTTATAATTTATTAGGAGTTAGGCTCCTTAGTGCCATTAAATCAAATTATTGATATGAATTAGTACAACAAATCTCAAAAAATAAAAATGATAAAAATAATAAGTTTACTAATAACACCTTTTGCTCAAAATTTTAAACTTGTATTTGATGAAGAGTCTAGGGATCTTATTGTCATAGATCCGGGTGGTGAAGTGGCTAAGATAATGGAACTAATCAAGTCTGAATTCCAGGGTAAGGAATTTAATAGAGTATATTGTCTACTTACTCATGCTCATATTGATCATGGAGGGGGAGTAAAAGCATTTCTTTCAGCCTTTAATAAATTATACGGTGTCAACCCTAAGCTGATTTTCCATAAGGACAATGACTTATATAGAGAAACAATCGAAGGCCAAGCTCAAATGTATGGCCTTCCGACTGGGGAATATGAAAATGTTCCTCCG
>JBILFC010000167.1:0-6628 GCA_044351785.1 Bdellovibrionota bacterium | reverse complement strand
AATCATAGTTACATCTGCTAGCAATACATTCAAGCTCTGACCAACCAAAAGTGAAGAAGTATTCAACATCTGAGCATCCAGAAGAATAATGAGCAAGTTCATCATCAGCATGAGCTCTAAGTCTTAATCTTGAAGAATTAACTCCAAGATTAGTAAACCAAGAAAGTCTTTCTGTTCGCCAATACTGATACCAATCTTGCATAGTCTCAGGCCTACAGAAAAATTCCATCTCCATCTGCTCAAATTCGCAAGTTCTAAATGTGAAGTGTCTTGTGGTAATTTCATTTCTAAATGACTTACCTTGTTGAGCAATTCCAAATGGCATGCTCACTCTAGTAGAGTCAACTACGTTTCCGAAGTTTACAAAAATACCTTGTGCTGTTTCTGGTCTAAGATAAACAGTATTAGAAGGATCTTCAATTGGACCAAGGTTCGTTTTAAACATTAAGTTAAATGCACGAGGTTCTCCGAAAGCACACTCTTCTTTCTTAGAACCTTTTGCGCAGATATAAGGATTGTTTCCTTTATGGTCGGCTCTAATTCTAAGCCCACAACGAGAGCACTCAATGAGAGGATCGGTAAATCCACCTACGTGACCACTCGCTTCCCATACTTTAGGATGCATAATAATGCTGGCATCAAGACCAACAACATCATCTCTGAGTTGTACCATTGAGCGCCACCAAGCTTGTTTAACATTTCTTTTTAACTCAGCCCCGAGTGGGCCGTAATCGTAGCAAGAAGCAAGGCCACCATAAATTTCGCTAGAAGGGAAGATAAACCCTCTTCGCTTTGCAAGAGAAACGATGGTTTCTAGTGATTCAATAGAAGGAGTTGGGTTAGTGCTTTCGGAAGTAGACATCGTATGAAAAATTAATTTATGTATTTAGTTATTCTACATAAATACCCAGTATCGTGATTTTGCGCTATAAGCAGGCTAACATTTTTAAATTTTTTTGTGTTTCATGGCTAATGCTAAGTATTTAGGGGAAGTATCAATTGAGATTGGGCAGAAGCTTTTAGTTAATAACTTATACAGAAGTGAATTAGGTACTAGTTTTACAGCTGTTTGGAGGGATCCGCTGACTAAAAAGTCATACAAGGGGAGATTTGCGATAGTTGATCGATTTGATCATGAAATAGTCGGTGAGCTCTCCGAAATGAGTGAATTATTTATATCTCAGTACTTTACTCTGATATTGGGTGCGTGCCGACCTCAAATGTTAAAAAGAATCTTAGAAGTAGCTGGGACCTTT
Organism: Bdellovibrionota bacterium; assembly: GCA_044351785.1. GTDB lineage: Bacteria > Bdellovibrionota_C > UBA2361 > SZUA-149 > DAOLCO01 > JAIYCX01. The sequence continues at coordinate 5,372 of JBILFC010000167.1, read as the reverse complement.
CCTATCGAAAAGATCGTGATCGTAGCTTCAGAGAGAGCAGAAAAGAGTTATCTTTCCACTAGCGTATTAAAGGATCAGGCCTATTTAAAATACCTTGAGAAAGGTGTAGAACAGGCAGGAATTCCTAACATCCCAGACGTGCAAGTGGTTGATAAGTTTTGGACTTTGGGAGAGCACTTAGATTTTGAATCGTATAATTTAAAACTTGTATGCGATGGAGAATCGAATACTGGTATTGGTAATTTTATAAGAGCTGAAGCTAGAGTGCTCGTTGCAATTGGGCCAGAAAGTGGTTGGGTTCAAAAAGAGATAGAGTCTTTTACTAAATGGAAGTTTGATAAAGTTCATTTAGGGGAGGGGATATTAAGGGTTGATGTCGCATTGATATCAGCACTAAGTATTTTAAGATCAGATATTTATTAAGGATTGGAGAATTAATAATTAGGTGGCCAAGAGACCAAGTATTAAGAGGGTATCTGAACTCAGTCAGAGAGAGGCAAGGGAGGCTGATGAGGTTATTGGCGCTACATCTGAAGAAGGAATCTCTAGTGAGCCGAGTCTTCTCGACATAGTGAATGAAGCTGAGCTTATAGAAGATGGTTCTTCGACCTTATTACCATCATTAGGTAAATCAGAGCTTGTTCGTTATGATCCACTTCATAGCTATCTCCAAGAAATAAGGCATATTCCAACTCTATCTAGGGAAGAAGAGCATGATTTGGCAGTTAGGTATAAAGCAACTGGAGACAGAAAGTTAGCACTTAAGTTAGTGATGGCTAATCTGCGATTGGTGGTGATGATAGCAAGAGAGCATCAGAGGAATGTGCAGAATATTTTAGACTTAGTACAAGAAGGTAATATTGGCCTACTAGAAGCAGTAGAGAAATATGATCCATTTAGAGGTATTAGGTTCCCTTCCTATGCAGTATTTTGGGTAAGAGCATATATTTTAAGATACTTGATCAATAATGTGAGACTTGTAAAAGTTGGTACAACTCAAGCTCAGAGAAAACTCTTCTTTAATTTAGTTAAGGAGAAAGAGCGTTTAGAAAAAGAAGGATTTGTTCCAGAAGCAAAACTGCTCGCTGAAAGGTTAGATGTTAAAGAATCAGATGTTGTAGAAATGCAACAACGATTATATTTACCTGATTTAAGTGTGGATGCTCCAATTCGAAGAAGTGAAGAAGATAGCGGAGATTTGCATTCAATTCTTCCTTCAGGGAATATCAATCAAGAGGAAATGGTCGTTGATAGAGAATTTCAAAATAAAATTAGATACCTTGTCGAAGAATATAAGGTGAAGGCAGATGAGAAGGAAAGGGCTATAATTGAATTACGTTTATTAACGGAGGATCCACTGACACTTCAAGAAATAGCAGATAAATTTGGAATCAGTAGGGAACGTATCAGGCAAATAGAGACAAGACTGAAAGAACGTTTAAAAAGTATGCTTAGTGGAAGCTTAGAGCTAGACCAGCTAGGTGATATTAATCCTAGCGGTATAGATCCTACGGGGAGTTAGTCAATGGATTTTATTAGAAAGATACTATTGGCATTAAGCAAGTATTCTATACTGATAGGTTTTATAGCCGTAGTGTTGTTTCTATTGCAGGCTTATGTGCCATTTTTAAGATATTTTTTTGAAGAAGAAGGCCCGACTATTGTAGTTGAGAATGTTCCTCCCGGTCTGGGTGTTACAACTAAAGAAATTAAATTAAAAGTTGAAGATAATAAATCTGGTTTAGAACTAGTAAGAGCGCGCTTGGAACAGTCTAGATTAAATGAGTCTTTGTTTTCCACAAAGTTACCTTGGGGAGCTAGTGCGCATGAGGCTACAATTAAATTAAATGCTAAGGAGCTAGGACTAAGAAAAGGTAATGTTCGAATTACAGTAGAGGCTTTTGATAGATCTTTAAAGAGTAATGGAGCTAAATACTCCTTTGAGATTCCAATTCGTTTTGATGTGCCAAGTATTGAAGTTCTTTCGCTTCAGCATAATGGAAGCCTGACTGGGATTGAAGTTGTTTTGTTTAAGGTGTCTGGAGAGAATGTTTCTAAGGCAGGAGTTATGGTCGGAGATAAGTTTTATCAGGCAGTTCCAGCCAAGCAGTTTGATCCAGATTTAGAAAGTGTTGCTAACCTTTATATCGGATTTTACGCAATTCCATTTGATTATAATGAGAGCTCAGATAAGATTTCATTGGTAGCGTATAATGAGGTTGGGAATTCATCAAATGCTACATTCTATTATCGTATTAGAGATCAAAAGTTTAGAAAGTGGGAGTATCAGAGTTCTAAAGCAACCTTGGCTCAGCATAAATTATTTTCAGAGACCTTGTCGAACTTAAAACTGAGAGAATCCTTTGGGCAAAAAAAATGGCGAGATGTGATTAAAAAACCAGATGGTAAGGATACTTCTCCAAGGATTGGTGATTTAGTCCTTTTGAAGGGTACTGAGGGTGAACCTGTTAAAGTTCGAAATCAGTTCTTATCATATAGGCAAAAAGTCGATGTTCCTATTACTTCTGTTGCAGAAGGATATGTTATTTATGCTAAAGATCTGGGCGATGAGTTAGGTTGGTGTCTTATCATGGATCATGGTGTTGGATTCTTTTCAGTGTTTTCAGGTCTATCTAGAGTTGATGTAAAAGAGGGCGATCAACTTGTTCAAGGTACTGAGATCGGAAGGCCTGGATTTATTAATCATTTAGGTGATAGTGGTTATTTATATACTTTGTCTTACCGAGGTACCGCTATCAGGACGGAAGAGCTCTGGGATTATACTTGGGTTAATGATCATATATTAGAAAAAATCAGAGATATTAAAAGGCGGTTTTTGGTTACAACTAATTTGCCTCCCTTAGAAGGAGAATCAGTTAAAGAAGAAGAAAAGCCAGCAATTATTACTGGACTGAGTGACTTACCAGTCAAAGAGAAACCAAAGAATGTTATCACGGATTTTTAGATGAAAATTATATTGCCTATTCTGCTTGCCTGCCTAGTCCTATTTTGGATGATAAATAATTCTATTAATGAGAGCGCAAATAAGGTAGTGCGGGTTCCTGAGTTAGTAGAGGATAATCAATCAAGATCTAGAGTAAGGCTTGGTGCAAGGTTAACAAATGATGAAATTATTTTTAAAACTGAGCCAGAAAGAATTGTTCAATTTGTAGTTACAGATATGAAAGAGCCAGAGAAGGGGAAAATAAAAGTTGAATACAAGGGAGTGATGCCAGATACCTTGAGAGAAGGTAGAGATGTGATTATGGAGGGTTCTTTTAGTCCAGAGACTGGATTCTTAGCTACTACCTTAAGTACTCAGTGTCCTTCTAAGTATCAGCCCCCAGATCCTTTAAATCATAGTCCTGAAAATAAACCTCAAAATTACTAAATAATCATGTTTACCATCGGTGGATTTCTTTTAAGTTTAAGTTGTATACTTGCAGTTGTAGCATTGATATTGTCATTTTGGGGTTCAAAATTTGAATCAGTAAAATTTATATTAAGTGCCAGAAATGCTGTATACGCTTATTCTTTTTTAACGTTACTTTCTTTGCTGGTACTGGCATATCAGTTTGTAACTCATGACTATTCTAATTTATATGTATGGCAGCATTCTTCTAATGAGATGCCTAGTATTTACTTAGTGAGTGCGATTTGGGGTGGTATGGATGGTTCTATGTTGTTGTGGTTGGCAATTATGTGTGGATTTACAGTGCTAGTAGCGCGGGGTATGAAGAATTTACCGTTTAGGATTTTTAGCTGGAGTCTTTTTTATCTTACAATTGCAAATATATTTTTTCTTTCCGTTGTAACATTTTTAACAAATCCATTTAGAGTCATCCCGGCTAGCATAAATCATTTAAATGGGAATGGATTAAATCCTCTACTTCAGAATCCATCCATGATCATTCATCCTCCGATGTTGTATCTAGGATTTACTGGATTTGTGGTGCCTTTTAGTTTCTGTTTGGCTGCGCTCTCAAGTGGTTTACTTGATACAAGTTGGATTAGGCTGACTAGATTGTGGACGTTAATTTCTTGGACGTTTTTAACAGCAGGTATTATTCTAGGTGGGAATTGGGCTTATATAGAACTTGGATGGGGAGGATTTTGGGCTTGGGATCCTGTAGAGAATGCTAGTTTCCTACCGTGGCTTACTGGAACGGCTTTTCTTCATTCTGTGATGGTTCAAGAGCATAGAGGTATGCTTAAAGTGTGGAACATATTCTTAGCGGTAATTACATATTTACTAACAGTATTCGGTACTTTTTTAACTAGAAGTGGAGTTGTGCAGAGTGTACATGCTTTTGCAGAGGCTGATATAGGCTGGGTATTTTTAGTATATCTTGGGACAATGTCTTTTGTCAGCATCGGACTTGTCCTCTATAGAAGATCAGAACTACGACCAGAAGCTAGGTTAGAATCTTATCTTTCAAGAGAATCAGCGTTCTTATTTAATAATCTTTGTTTGTTATCAATTGCATTCTCTACGATTTGGGGAGTGTTACTGCCTGTTATCAGTGAAGCTTTTAGTGGTGAGAAGTCTGTTGTTGGCCCTCCATTTTTTAATAAAATAAATGTGCCACTATTTTTAATCTTATTGTTTCTAATGGCTGTCGGTCCACTAATTGCTTGGAGACGTAACACCTTAAAGCAGTTAAAGAAGCCTTTCTTGGTGCCCTTTCTTTTTGGTTTATCCTGTTCAGTGCTTGGCTGGTACTTAGATGGTTCTCGGCCCCTTGCATCATTATCTTTTGGACTGTCTTTTTTCGTGTTAATTTCGGTACTGAATGAGTGGCATAAACGCGCTCGTGCTAGGTCTAAGGTATCAGGTACTAGTACTATGAGAGAAGGTGTGGCCTTACTCACTAGTAAAACAAGAATTTATGGAGCGCATATTGTTCATATGGGGGTCGCCTTAGTAGCTATCGCCATTACTGCATCATCTGCATATAAGGTTGAGCGAGATATCGTACTAAAGAAGGGTGAAAGTGCTGAGATTGGTTCTTATTCATTTAAGTTATCAGAAATTAATGAGTTTACTCTTAAAGACTATGGTGGAATTAGAGCAATTGTAGATGTGAGTACTATCGCTGGTGATGATATCGCTTCTTTAAAACCAGAAAAAAGGGTGTACGGGAAAAAGCAGGAAGTTACGACTGAGGTAGATATTTATTCCACTCTAAAAGAAGATTTATACATCGCCTTGTCTGGACTTGAGGGGGGAATGAAAGATAATCCAAGTGTAGTATTTAAAGTTTTCATTAATCCACTTCAAGTTTGGCTATGGATTAGTGCGTTATTTATGTTACTTGGTTCTTTGCTTTTAATTTTAGAATCATTTGGGGTTTTTAAGAAAATACTAGTTA
>JBILFC010000166.1:0-6654 GCA_044351785.1 Bdellovibrionota bacterium | reverse complement strand
AAGTCACTAAGCAATAACTCCGTCGCATCCATATCTGAAGAATGAAGAACGCCTTCTTCACAAGAATTACACCATTCCCCGGGCTGTTGATATTTGAACTCTTTTTCTTTATAGGTAAAAACTTGCTCTATAGACTTTCTTTCTAAGTTCCCTATTCCACAAACTGGACATTTATTTTCCATAACTCATTTTTCCCTAAGCTACTTTTTCTTAAAAGAAATAAGTAAAAGCTGAGTTTGTAACTCTTCCCCCCAAACTCTCTATATGCGAGAAAGATTGTTTTAAGCTCTCAAGATCGAATGAACGACTTTTCTTCTCCAAAATACCCTATTTGATTATATTACCCTTAAGGGGTAGTTCTGTCAATTTAATTATTCTTGATGTGATAAATTTAATAAAGTCAGTGCGTTAGAATACTAAAACTACCCTAACCCCTTGACCATTTTGACCAATAAGTCTTTTCTTTTATTATCGTAGGAGGGGGGAGGTTATTGCACTTGGTGAGGAAGATTTAATGAAATTATTTCAATTTTAATTAAAAGGTTTAGTAGGGTTAAAGGTATATTTAGCCACTGAGATTGAACAAATCCTAAATTATTGCAGATACTACCAAATTCCTTTTTTTACAGTTACAGTCTTTGATCCTGGCTTATGAAAAATTCTATAGAAGCTAATTCCAAATCGCACCAATGTTCCACTCATTGATAAAGGCGGTACAATAACTTGCTTGGTTATCGATCCATTACTCACATCAAAAACAGATGCTTTATTATTCTCACCTCCTTCATCCACCTCTTCACCCTTATAAGTTATCATTACATCCGGAAAAGTAATTGGTTTATCTATTTGATAAGTAACGAAGCTCTCGTACGGCATATTGTTTATATTTTCTTCCGCACTAACTAATCCATAGCCAATGCTAATAAGAAAGACTAGCACGGATATAAAAAAAGAAAGACGAATAGATTTTTTATACATCTTCATTTAACAATTCCTTATCCCAAAATATCCCATCGGCCGAGATAGTAAATGCTGAAATCCTACCAATCACTTTCCAAGGAAGCTGGGAAGTCTCATATTTGACTATTTCATAATTCCGCTAACATTCCTTCCAGTTGGAGCAAGGACAACGGTTAGGTAACTCGTCCCATGGCCTACTAGCACGATTCTTTAATTCTTTTAGCGCTAAGTTAATAGCAGTATAGCGCAGGAGCCTGCAGGCGACTAGCTCTAAAACAAATATTCTCCTATCTACCAAATCACATTCTGAGCTAGTAACCAGAACTATCAAAATTTAATTAAGTTTAAGCTGTTCGGTACATAGCACCCTAATGAATTAAAATTTGAAATTCATTCTCACCGTGGGATCCCATTCCAGGCATTGTCATGCAACATCCACATAATAGCTCAAACTCGTATAAACCAGCCTTTGTTGGAATACCCTTAAAGCGAATAATAGGTCGTGGTCCTTCAGCTACATCATTTCCTGATTCTAACTTTAAACCCGGCGGAAATTGGCCAGATTGGATACTACAACCGGCTGAACCTAATTGAAAACCTGGCTTTACAATCTCAGTTTGAAAATCATACGCGGACCCAACATTCCCATCGGGAAACTTTTCAGCTAAAAGAACAAGCTTATCTGGGGAATTAAATATACTTCTAAAGAACAGCATTCCGTGCCAACATCCAGAAACAAAGAAAGCACAACTGATAAAGGCTAGCACTCTAATAATTCTCAAGTTAAACATTAAGTTTGGCTCCACCCTTATGTACCCCCCTACAACCCCTCACAAACACCCTGCTCACTAGACCCCACAAATGGTGCCTCAGGACAGTTTACATATCTCAGTCTTAGGTTTTCATAGTTCACTGGAATCTTATCTGATCTAAGTTCTTTGGGTGCATTAAATCCAAGATCGATATCTCCCAGAGACTGACCAACGGATTCTAAGCCCTGCCTACTTGCGCTATAAAAGGCTACTAAATCATCCTGATCAATTCCGTCTCCACTTACTCCTATCGCGCCGATTAAAGTTGTTCCGCGGTATAAGGGAACTGAGCCTGGGAATATTTGAATTCCATTTGCAATGTTTCTAGAAAACGCCTGACTTGTACACTGCGAAGGATTCACTCCAGATAATGGAGCAAGTACAGCATCCTTAATTAGATCAAGCTGAAGTCCTGTATTGAATGGACTCCAAGTCGAAGTAAATCCAGAAGCATAGGTCGTTCCAGAAAAAGGTAATGAAAATGAACCAGGAAAATTTTCTCTAATCCCATCTGGGAAAAATGGCCTAGAAATATTTCCAATCGCACGATTACTAAAAGCACTCTCTCCACTAAACGCATTCTCCCCAAGTAAAACCTTAGACCTATTTAGGTAATCGGAAAAGCCAGCATTTACTAAACCGTCTCTAACACGATTTGAACTAAAGAACGCAGCGGTACGAGCCTTCTGAAGAGCTACATCAATTCCAAATACAGGAGCATCCATTGTTCTAGCGAAACCTAAAGGAACTCCTAGATGATCAACTATCCACACAGATACCCTAGCTGATGTATCAAGCGGTCTTCTTATCGCTGCCCTCGCCCTAGAACTAGTTAATACAGCGCTATTTAAAAGAGCTTCAACTTCATTTGCTTTAAGCTCTAAACCTGAAAGGGAACTTCCATCTCTTGAAGGATATCTAAAACCACCATCCGTATTAACCAATACCTCTGTAGTAAGTCCTGCTCTGGAAGTTCTAATAACTCCAGAAGACAGGCTAGTAAAAATAGTCCCCGCTTTAATACTTCCATCCGTAAAAGGCGGAACCTTTAGTAAGTTACTTCTATCTACAACTTCAAGTACACTATCACTAGCTTGACTAGTATCAACATCAGAATATCTAAGACTCTTTCCACCTACAAATATCTTATCTGCTTTTCTTCCTTCTGGTGCATGAAATCCACTAGACCCTTCAAGAGCAATTCTTTCTTCTAAGTTAATATCAAGATCAAAAATATTTCTATCAAAAGTATAAATACCATCAACCTCAACTCCAATCCCACCAACTAAATCTCCACTCTTATAAAGAGGGAAACCACCCGGATCAGCAGAAAGACCTAATGGCAGTGCCCTCGGGCCCCCAGTAGAGGCATCAAGCTTCGTTACATCACTACATATAAGCTGTGAAAACTGAACTCCAAACAATGGCCCAGCAACTTGCCCTATCTCTCCTGGGTTAAAATGCTCTTGAACAATGTGCCCTGCCGTACGACTTGAAAATGCGTTGCCTTGAGAACTTAAATAAGCACCTGTTCCCGCTTTTGAAATAGCTACTAAACTTGCAGGAACCCTTAAACCCTCAAGCCCCCCAGTAGCGCCTATTTGTCCAGTAATAAGAGATTCTAAATTACTTCCCGGCATCTGGTAGATAGCTAAAACATTCCCCACTCTATCAAGAACTGAAATAGTGGCATTTACCCCTTGAAGTTTTGCACTTGTAATTGCTTGAGACAGGATCTTTTCAACATCCTCGGCTAATAAATTCTGATTCGCACAAGTCCCATCACAATTCCCATCAGTACTTGGCCCGCCATCAGAACCCCCTCCCGAGGCACAAGAAATAAAGATACAAGAAAATAAAATAAAAAACGTGGTATTAAAAATGTTCATTCTATTTCTTTCCTATCTTACCCTCTACCTGATGATAGGGATGACAGCTTACGCAAGTGGAGCTTACCTTCTTAGTATGATCCTGATCCCCATGACATTCTTTACAACCTTTAACGCCCGGAAGAAGGACATCTGAAGTATCCTTAGAAGTATTTACTCCTTTATGACAATCCATACACTGGGTATTAAGGTGAGCAGAATGATCAAAGGCAGTACCCCTAAACCAAGACTCTCTGTTCTCAGGATCTACAACTTTAAATGCACTATGATCATCGCTGATACTATTCTCAGGAAGTTTATTTACCGTATGGCAAACTGCACAACTTGTTTTAGTAAATAACTCATGTTCTATCTCCCTAGCCTTTTCCTTTACATCCTTACGAATAAAGAAGAGTTCTAAGTTTCTTTTATCTAGTGCGCTAGGGATGAACCTACCCTTCTCCCCCACGCTGCTTCCTTCCTTTTCAAGGGCTTGATTAGCATAAAATCTAAGTAAAAAAGAATAAACCTCATCAGGCTTCGCATGAGGAACTTTAACATTCGGTGCTAACTTAGAGAACTCTAAAGAATGACACCTCTCACAAGAAGACTCAAATTTTATACTCTGATAATTCTTCTTATCCTCATTTAACTTATGACAAGAAGCACATTCTAGTCTTTCTTTTCTTTCCGGCCCATTAATGGCACCATCTAAATGCACCTTGTGATTAAACTTAAGAGTATTAGAGTCCTTAGCCTCACTTAAATTAACCTTATCTTCCGTTAAAAATAATGTGACCTTAAAATCTGGATGATTACTAAAGCTACTAACGTTATCAGCATGCGCGTCACTTTTTACTTTTGAAATATCCTTATGACAACTTACACAAAGTGCTTCTTCTCTAACTATTAAACCTTCAGATCCGCGATGCTCCATATGACAATTAGTACATTCAAGCTTTTCATGATTCTGATTAGCGTGAATATCTAAGCGGTGACTGCTAACCTTATGACAGTCCTTACATGTACTATTACTAACTTTTTCAAATGGAACCGCATGACAAGAAGCGCAGTCCTTTGCTAAAAGACGATGTTCATTTGAGATAGGTCCACTACTCCAAGAATCCTTCTTACTTGTAGTTAATGGAATGTATAAAAATCCTACAATAATCGCCACCACAAGAAAGAGTGACAATATAGTCATCGTAGGAAGATTATCTCTAAAGCTAAGCTTCTTTAGAATACTTTGAATAAACTCTTCTTCGCTATTTAATTTATTCTTGCTCATTCTTAACGATAGTAAAAAACAGATAATATATGTATCATTAGGGCTACGATTAAACCAATTGATACAGGCAAGTGTATATAAAGCCAGCCTCTTATTAAATTCTGCGCAAAAGATTCTTCCTGGAGCTGTTTTATAATTTGTCTTTTTCTATCAATGATTTTTATTACGCTAAAAGCATCTTTCTGTTCATTCTTTGGTAAGGTACCAAGTAAATCACTCATCTCCTCTTCATCCAAGGGTTTTACATGGCCTTTAAAAAGAATCTTAAAAAATGAGACGCTAAGATTTTGATCTAACTCTTTTACCCACTGAGTAAATTCTTTACTTAACTCTTTGTCACTCCTATTTACGACACTAAGTAATTCTTGATTTAAGACATAAAGACTAGAAGCTAATTGATTAGCACTAGCACCTCCTCTCTGGGAATAAAGGAGATAGGGATAAGTTCTAAATAAGTAAACTCCCCACACACCTGAAACTATTGTTCCAAGCATTAAGGCATACGTTAAAGTATGCACATTCCATCCGAAGGAGAAGCCGGAATGAAGTGGAACTAAAAGAACTAATGCTATTCCTAACCAGATATGAGAGGCCAGTACACCTTTTAAAGTTGTTAGCTTACTATAATATGATCTTTTTCTTATCCCGTACCAAGTAAGATAAAGAATAATAATAGTAGAAAGAACTCCTAAACCGTATCCAAGAAAAGTTCCACCACTAGGTCCTCCAATCGGATCGTCTACGGCATATAAAAGAACACAAATTAGACAAAGTAGAATTGAAATCCACAGCCATCTATAGTTCTTATAATTTAAAATATTCTCACTACTCACTACCGCCCCCCTTCGTAAGAAGAATTTCAACAGCCTGTTTAGGATTAGCTCTAATCGCAGCTCCTGTAGGGCAAGATCTCACACAAGCAGGGCCCGAATGAAGATCCACACACATATCACACTTCGCAGCCTTCGCGGGACCTTTGTCCTTTTTCTTCTCCTTACCTACTAAACTTAAAACTGAGTTTTCGATCATAGTAAAGATAGAGGTCTTTTCTTTATTCTGATATACTAATTGGATCACCTCATAAGGACAGTTTGATACGCAATTTCCACAACCTATACAGGTATCCTTGATTATTACTTCCCCTGAGGATAAGCGGGTAAGTGCATCTGGTGGACAATCGAGCATACAAAGTGGATTCTCACAGTGCCTACAAGAAATCGGCACTTGAATTGATGCAAAGCTTTTGCCCTTCTTCCTATCTAGGCGACTATATCCGTCATGAGTGGCTGCACAAGCTTTTTCACAATTATCACAACCCACACAAAGATCAGAATCGATTAGAAGAACATTATCAGCATCACTTATGCCTTCTTTAAGAACAAAGTCTAGCACTTCTCCAGATTGCCTGTCCCTTAAAGAGGTAAGATTTTCGATTGATCTATCTCTAGCTAGATTTTCAATATCTGCTTTTGTTTCTGGATTCTCATCTAAGAACTGGCTAAAAACTTCTTTTGAAATTTTTAATAACTCAACTCTCACCGCAGCACTTACGCTCGCATTTCTTAGTCCATCACTAAGTATCGCCATCTCTCCGACATAATTCCCTGCAGGAATATAAGTCTGAGCAACGTCTTGACCTTTTTCATTTAATTTAGAAATCTTAACTGAACCTTTTAGAATTATATATAAGGCATCCCCGGGTTCACCTTCCTTAAAAAGATACTCC
>JBILFC010000165.1:0-6674 GCA_044351785.1 Bdellovibrionota bacterium | reverse complement strand
CGGTTGCAATCCTAATTGGATTATCTATCGGAGTTTGCTTTGTGTTTACAAATGTCCTTTTGTTCATATACGAGGGACAATAGGGCTACGACTTCTCTCTCCACAGGCCAAAGAGGTTAAAACGTCTTCCTCCGAGGCCCTTTCTCCCTTGACTAAAGCCCATACTTTGCTAGAGTCGATACTCACATTCATATATGGGAAGAAGAAGAAATGTTTAACATCTCTGATAGTCAGAGATGTATAGGTTTTTCTCTAGTTAGAAGGATTAATTTCCATGAAACGCGACAAAGTTTCTCTCGAAGTGTGGATTTTCTCAAACAGAACAAAATTGAGAATTTTCACTATCATTGTGACTGCTCTAATGGCACTTGGAATGGCGCTTCTGGTTGTTCTCGCCAAAAATGCTGCCATTAAAAACCAACCAGTAAACGGTCTTTTCTTTTCGCTATGGCAAGCAGCGCTATGCTTATTAATTCTCAGTCTGATATCGTGGAAATTTTTTTACGGAAAAGATCCGAGACTAATGGGTGCCCGCGAGAAGCGCGATGAACTATTTTTCTTAGGCTCCCTTTTTGCCACTACCCCCGCCTTGGCAATTCCGATAGCATGGTTGTTTTTCCAGCTAACTAAATGAGAACGATTTGCGGGAGAAGGTTAGACAAGTCTTCTTCCCGCATATCTTTGATTGTGCAATTTTAAATTATTTTTCCTTCAAGCTAAAAGGCGAGAAGTCTGTTTCAGTATCATAAAAATCCACACCCTCCTCACGCTTTAAAAACTCTATGACCTTATAAGTAAAAGGCGTTGCAATAATCTCCCACGCTACCTTCATCACATACGCACCCATCATTGCTTTAAAAACTAAACTAGTTTCCCATACTCCTAAAAAAGCTAACGGAACAAAAATACCCGTATCTACGGCCTCGCCAACCACCGTAGAACCAATTGTCCTCATCCAAAGATGCTTACCCTTAGTTAAAATCTTCATCTTCGCTAAGACAAATGAATTCATAAACTCACCGCAAAAGTAAGCAACAAGAGAAGCCATTACAATCCTCGGAGTCTGTCCAAATATTGCTGCTACATGAACTTGTCTTTCCCAACCCTCAGGTGCAGGCAAATTAACAATCACAAAACTCATTATTGAAGCAAACACAATCGCACTAAGCCCAGCCCAAACCACCCGCCTAGACTTAGCATAACCATAAACCTCAGTTAAAACATCCCCGCAAAGATAACTAATTGGAAAGAAGAAAACCCCCGCACCAAACGTAAAGCCATTGATAGATACCAACTTCGTCGCCCCCATTAAATTGGAGCAAAGAAGGACAGTAACAAAAGCTGCCATTATGAAGTCGTAGTATTTATAGGTGTGATGCGACATAGATAGAAACAATTATATGCAAATTAAATAGTTCTATTCAACACTACCAAAGCACAATTGCAAGAATTAAATTGGTGGGGGAAGGACTTCTTGGAATTCAACCTCCCCTAAAACGCCACCGTATGAGTTAATTGATAGGAATCCTGATCGTGACGGTAGTTCCAACTGAGACATCCGATTCGATAACGAGGGTTCCTCCCACTTCTTCCATCGTTAAGATGCTCGTTGGAAGCCCCACTCCGAGACCACCAAATTTCACACCCCTATCAGAAATAGAAACGCCATACCGAACAATTTTATCAAAGTTCTCAGCAGGTATTCCAATACCATTATCAACGATACTAAGAACGACTTGACCTTCTGATTCCTCAGCGCTGATAATGACTTTGCTGAAACCTCTCAAGGCGTAGAACGTCTTTAATGTACCCCGCTCAGAAAATTTCAGTGTAGAAAAAACTGCATTTCGAATCAACTCTCCTAAGGCCGTAAGAAATCGCTTGTAGTCCACCTCTAAAACGACGTTCTGGATATCAAGCTCGATTCCGGTTTGAGCATATTGCGACCTGAACTTAGAACGATCCAAGACAATTACATGTTCAATGGTTTCCTTGAGGTTAATCACCCTAAAGATTCCATTAGGATTACCTTTCCGGATAGCATCAAAGTGTTCTATATGTCTCCAAATCCTTCTACGAATTTGAGAAATTCTCGCGATTATACTCTGAGCATCATCGATGTTGAACTGACTCCGACTAAGCTGAAGTAAGCTATTCGGATTGAAGAAGAACTTACTTGCGTCCATCCAACTTTGCATTGACTGAATCCAGCTTTCCTCAGAATCCGAATGAATCATGTGTAAGACATCACCCGATGAGTTATCAATGAGACTTTTTTGTAAACGAGCTAACTCAACTCGCCCTTCCTCAAATACTCTCTTAACAAATGAGAAATGTTCTGTAAGCCCCGAAGAATCCGTAGACTGAATCCGAGGAAACTCTGATTTCACAAAACCCCACATATGCAAAACCTCCCTAAAATCCAATTGATCCTTCCACCTAGTAAAAATGATTTACTAGGTGGAACTGATTAATTCTTCTACCCAACTAATGAATTTAGAAAACCTCTCTCTCATTGGCGACAAAAAAAGTCAATAATTCTAGCTTTTCGTTGAAATTCAGGCACATAGCATCAAAATGGCCTCAAACTTTCCATCTTTATCCGCAAACAAAAGAGGTTTAGTTTGCGGACAATTCTTAGGGATATGCTATCCGCAAAGATAAGCAAAGAACCAAATTTATAATTTTTTAAGCGTCCAACCTAACAAAATAAAATGACAGCACACCTTCACCCGTATTCTCAATACGGTGTTCAGTATTAGCAGGAATGTAAACTAACTCATCTTTTTTTAAACCACTACTAGATCCGTCTCTAAATTCGATAGTCCCCTCACCATCAATAACGATAAAAAATTCATCTACTCCATCATGATCATGCCAGTCAAAAACTCCCTTGGGACCTAAAAAGCCCTTGGTCATCGCTTGAAAATGCTTAGACACTGCATCTTCCTTGGAAAGAAGCATCTGCCGACTACCACTTCCTCCGTGAGCTTCTTCAAGAGGGATATTGCTAATGTTTTTAGTGAATGGCTTTCTCATGATTGAATTTATCTCCAATAACTATACTCTGGTTTATACTTAAGCTTCATTTGGCATATGGATCTCCTTACACTTCCCTAATTCAAACTACAATATAGATAAGAATAGCAAAAGAGTCTAAGTCGCAGCAAAATAAAAAAAAGCGCTGGGCTCGGGATTGGTGTTTTGAGCGGACTTAGAAGGCCCGATTTGGCAAGTTTAAATAGCTCGGTCAAATCGGGCCTGATGCCTCGGAGCTGTGAGCGTGGAGCGCTCACGCGAGAATGAGCTCAAAATATCAATCCCGAGCCCAGCGCAAACTATCGTAAAGCAGAGACGCTTAAATTAAAATCCTCTAGCCAACAACTCTTTCCCTACAAGTGAATGATCAAAATAACTAGAAGCCTTAAGAGCCTTTGACTGTCCAATCGTTGTAATTAATGCCTTCTGAAGAGAATAATTTGGAAATTTCTTTCTTAACTTATCAATTCTAGGCTCCATCTCAGCAATTATACTAGGTGCTATTTCAGAATTAGAAAACTTAAGCTCACATAGAGTAATAATTTGAGTTGATCTAAAATATACTAAGTCCGCTTGAAACACCTCGCTCTTTCTACTAATTATTGGCCCCCAAGAAACAACCTCCTCTTCGAAACCTAACATACCCGCGATATACATTGCATATAAATTACAATAGTTTTCAAACGCTAAACCTAAATACGTATTTAGCTTTCCCTTAGTAATAGAGTTAAAAGCTAACTTAGGCGAAGAAGAAGCCTGAATTAATTTCATATTAGGACGAACAAAATACAAATAGAACCTTAAAAATGGATCCACTATCTTATAACTAATAATCTTACCCTTCATTTTTTCTGGTGACAGAACATAGCCCACGATAAATTTTGCATTTTCAAGATTAACAAGATAAGACTTCAAACCCCCTCCAGATGGGAGAGAAAGCTTTTCGGATATCTCTCCTAAAGTGAGAGGACCTAAAGACAACGCATCGACAATCCTCTCATAAACCTGATGCTCTTTAAATTGAGAGTAGAATATCTTTTCATATTCATTCACATAAGATGAATCCTTATTAAAAAAGATATTTGTCAAATTCTGCTCAAAAGATAAAGTCAGATCCAAATCAATCAAATACTTAGGCACGCCGCCAAAAACAAGCAAGTACTTTAGAATTTCAGTCGACGAAACATCTTTTTTAAAAAACTTCGCGGCGCTATCTGGTGACAGTGCTTCTATATTTAACTGCGAATCGATTCTTCCATATAATGCTTTTGATTTTATTACTTTCTTAACCATAAAAGATGACACTGATCCGCAAAGAATCAGCTGAACACTTAAATCTTTCCATTCATTGTCCCAGTATCTCTTAATTAAAGACGTTAATACGCTACGCCCACTGGCCAACCATTGATACTCATCTAAGAATATTATTTTCTTTCTTTTAGGTTCTATCTCTCTAAGGTAAATTGTAAATAAATCTAGAACACCTTCCCAAGTGTAATGAATTTCATGATCCTGCAAATATTCAGATAATATTATTTTTAGCTTCCCAATTATAGATTTTATCTGGAAAGTAGAGCTCTGTGCTTCGACCCCTTCAAAAGAAAGGCCCACATGCCTCTTTAAATGCCTCTGACAAAGGTAACTTTTACCAATTCTCCGCCTTCCATACACGACAATCAGGTCAGACCTAGGCCTAACATACAGTTTATCTAAAGTTTCTAGATACTTATCTCTTCCTATAAACATTTAAACCCATATAATCTTTGTTTGCGGATACGAGAATAGCACAAATTATCCGCAAACAAAAGAGGTTTAGTTTGCGGATAATTCTTAGGGATACGCTATCCGCAAAGATAAGCTATCCCTACTTCCCTATACAAAACTTAGAAAATATCCTACCCAAGATATCCTCCGTAGAACTAACCCCGATAATCTCAGTCATCGCATTTAAGCAGTCCCTGACCTCAAATGCCACGTACTCTGAAGGAGTATTAGCATCTATTGCTTTTATGGCCTTATCTAAGGCTTCACGGCCCCTAAGAAATGCATCTCGTTGTCTTTCAGTTGTAATAAGAGTCTGACTAGTATCTTTAAAATCTATTAACTTAAGAATTTCTTCTTTTAGCTCATCAACACCAAGGCCCGTGGAAGCTGAAATTTCTAACTTCTTAAAGTTAGAAATAAAACCTAAATCAACACTAGGCTTTCCAAGATCAAGCTTATTAACAAGAACGAGAGTTTTCTTTATATCTAAATTTAAATCTTTAAATAAATCTTTCTGAGGCTCCAAATTTGATACTGGATCTACTAAAAACAAAACCAAATCAGAATTAAAAATCCTTTCACGACTCTTCCGCATTCCAATCTGCTCCGGCTCATCTAGTTGTCTAGTAGTATCACCAAGCCCAGCAGTATCAATCAGCTTTACTAATATTCCATCTATAATAATTTTTTCTTCGATATAATCCCTAGTCGTTCCAGGAGTAGCACTCACTATCGCCCTATCTTCTTTTAAAAGCTGATTCATTAAACTTGACTTTCCAGCATTAGGAACCCCGCATAAAGTTAC
The DNA here is from genome assembly GCA_044351785.1 of Bdellovibrionota bacterium. GTDB lineage: Bacteria > Bdellovibrionota_C > UBA2361 > SZUA-149 > DAOLCO01 > JAIYCX01. The sequence continues at coordinate 1,066 of JBILFC010000165.1, read as the reverse complement.
GCTAATACCCTCTCTAAAAAGCTTACCCGAAGAATAAGAATCAATATATTTATTTAAAGTTAAAAGAGATGAGCTTAAAGACCTCTTCCAAGCCTCACTAGTATCAGGATTAATATCCTCATCTGGGAAATCAATATAAGCTTCTATCTCAGCTAAAGTATTTCTAAGAGGTTCGCCAAGCTCATCAATAACTCCTGATAACTTACCCTCAAGCTGACTTCTAGCAACCCTTGCCTGAGCTTCACTCTCACTATGAATTAGATCTGCTACAGCTTCAGCTTGCAGTAAATCAAGCTTACCATTCTCATAAGCCCTACGAGTAAATTCCCCCGGACTAGCAGGAACAACTCCAAGAGAATAAATAAATCTTAAAAACTCCTTAACAATATAAGGCGAAGCGTGAAGTGAAACCTCTAAAGAATCCTCGCCCGTATAAGAATCAGGACCCTTAAAGTAGGTCACTAAAGAATAATCCAGAACTCCACTAGGACCATAAATAGGAGTATAAACCTGCAACCTAGGACTAGATAAAACTAAGTCAGCTTTTTTACAAATTTTTAAAGTAAACTCCTTAACCTCTGGACCAGACAACCTAACTATAGCAATCGCCCCTAAACCCTGAGGAGTAGAAAGCGCACCAATAGTAGAAGTTAAAACATTCACATTATGTCAAAGTAAATACGTAAGCTAAAAGAAAGACAGAAACAGCAACGATACCAGTTATCTTAAATCCACTCTTACCTGATCTATCATTATAATGCAGACCTTGCTGCTGACCGATTGAAATTAAGTTGTTCGTTAGCCAGTACACTGCAAGACCAGCTGGAAATCCTTTAAACATGAAGAACATAAAAATAGGCATAATCATCATAACCTTCTTCTGCTGCGGGTCCATAGTACTAGGCGTAATCCACTGCTGAACAAGCATACTAAGAGTAAACAAAATCACTAACATAGGAACAGCAATACCAGCTATCATCAAAGCATCTGGAGAAGATAAATCATGTACCCATCCTCCGAAATCAGCATGCCGAAGCTCAACTGCTAAACTTAAAGCAGAATAAAG
>JBILFC010000164.1:0-6759 GCA_044351785.1 Bdellovibrionota bacterium | reverse complement strand
CGAACTTGTTAATAATAAAAGAGCCATTACAGTGGATACAGCCTTAAGATTGGCTGTTTATTTTCAGACTACAGCAGAGTTTTGGCTTAATCTTCAGACTCGTTACGATCTTAAGAAAGCAAAAATAGAGATTTTAGGGAAGATAGAGAAGGATGTAAGGCCTATGACTAAGGTTGCGGCTTAGTCGATTTGGGTAGATTGTATCTTTTCGGCTAAGTTATAAAAACTAGTCTCATCAAAATTATTTCCCTGGTCTAGGATTTTAAAGGCGGTTTTATCTATATACCCTAAAATCTCGTTTCTAGACCAAGCTCTATGGTGCATGGAGTCGCTAAATTCAAATTCCTGCCCTTCGTGTATGCCAGTATAGGTAGCGCTCCAGTCTACTACAAATGGTTTGTTTGAAATGAGTTCTGTTGAGGAGCTACGAGTAATTTTTATATTTGTGTCTGAGCAGTTTATGGTCCCGTTAAAGTAATTAGTGACTTGTATTTTTGAGTCTTCATAGTTATCGAAGAATAATCTACCTCCTTCCTTTAGTGACCTATGGCAAGAGTTAAGCGCTGATATAAGGTCTTCATCAGAAATCATATGTGTAAAAACTCTTCCCACTACGAAAATGTAATCAAACATGTTTGTAAAGGGAAGTTGGCGTAGATCGGCCTTAGAAATTTCTAAGTGGGGTAGTGCTTCTTTTCCTATCTCTACCATTTCCTCGGTGTAATCTATTATTCTTAGATCTAATCCTTGATTTGCTAGAAATCGTGCAATTTCAAACATGCCTCCTACAAAAAGAGCTTTCTGTCCGGCTTCTACCCTGGACTTTGAGAATACAAATTCACCAACTAGATTGGTATCAAGAGTAAGTTCATAAAACTTAGTGCAGATTTTGGCCTGTTTAGAATATGTACTAGTCATTTAGGTATGTTGCTTTTAATATCCTAGATCATTATTATCGTTTCTGTTATAACTAACTAGTAATTAAATTAACAATCTATAATGTCATCACAAAAAAAGAAATGGGAATTGATCTTTAAGGGTTCGATAGAAGAGTTTGATAACTCTGAATCTTTATACTGGGCGAAGCAAACGCCTGCAGAGAAGTTTAAAGAGGTTAGATCATTATGTGATCAGTACTTAAGAATGAAAGGAATGAAATACTCAGATGTATCAAGATTACTTAGAACTACTGCAGTGCTTAAACGACAATAAAGTAAAATATTTAGTTATCGGTGGTTATGCGGTAATTCAATATGCAGAACCTCGTTACACAAAAGATATAGATATATGGATCGAAGCATCAGTTTTAAATGCAAAAAAACTTCTTAAGGCTTTAAAGCATTTTGGAGCGCCTATTGCTAATTTGAGTGTAGAGGAGTTAGCTGTGCCAGGTCTTGTATATGTTTTTGGTATTCCTCCTGTAAGGGTAGATATTTTAAATCGAGTATCTGGAGGTAAGTTTGAATTAGCTTGGAAGGCTAAGAATGTTGTTAATATTGACGGCACTAAAATTAATTTTGTCTCTAAGTCGGACCTGATAAAAATGAAAAAATCTGCCGGGAGACCTCAGGATTTAGCAGATATTGTTAGCTTAAAGAGATCTTAATGGTCTATGTTCTCTTTTGAGGTACTATGGCCAATAAAAGGATGAGTTGCAATAATAATGTAGACGTGAAAAAGCCCTGAGGTTTTCAGGGCGGGTAGAGTTGTGTTTCTCTGCAACCTCAGTTTGTAACCTCTTCTCTCTTTGGATGCATGAGCGCCGAGATAAAGCTAATGCAACTAAATGACACATACAAAAGAGCAGTGTCCTTATTGCAGATTGCACTAAAATATTTTCCATTTTCATAAGTCAGTAAGCAACTAAAACTTGCACTCCAAAAAAGCAGTGCAATAGTGGCACCGAAACCGGTTTCACTAGCCTGAGGCATTTTAGATGTTTCTTCAGCTGCCATAGTTAGATAGCCAATGAAAAGAATTCCTATTAATAGGCGATCTACATTTTGCATCCCAAATTGCGGAACCTGAAAAACCTCTCGTATGAAATCTTCCAACTTTGAAATGGAGATTAATGATAGAAATGCAAAGCAGTTGACCATGTTAATCTCAAACAAAACCGGAATGATCTTCTTTCTACTCATTTTATTCCCTTTCTTTGAGAATTGAGAAGATTGGAATAGGCTAAATTATATGTTTTATCTTAAAAAGGCAACGGTTTCTTCTTCTATTTTTTCTAATGAAAATTCCTCGCCCTAGTGTCTAAATCTTCGAAGAAATAATCAAGTACTTGTATTTCTTTAGCGATTAGATTTGTAACTCCATCTATTTTTTGTAAAGTCCCTGAAATTAGTAGTGCTTGGCTATCACAAATTTCATCTCGGTATTTTTTAAAAACTTGTGGTTTAACTATGATGTTTAAGATCTCTGTTTCGTCCTCGATTGTCAGAAATGTAGTGCCATGAGCAGTAGGGGGTCTTTGTCTGACGATTATTAATCCAGCTACTTTAATAAAGTGATTATGCAGTGCCTGATCTAGAGAGCAGCGGATGATTTCTGTTACATTCTTTTCTTTTAGATAATTTCTTAAAAAGCTTATTGGATGCGCTTTCTCTGAGAAGTTACTAATAGAATAGTCTTTTAAGGTTTCACTAAGAAGAGTAGTTTTCGGAAGAGGGATAATTTCTTGATAACTTTTTTCATCAAGTGATTTAAATAAAGGCATTGGCTTGTCTTTGTACTTTTGAATCTCCCATAGAGCACTTTGCCTTGAAATCCCAAGAGAGCTAAAAGCATCTGCTCTAGCTAAAGCTTTAAGAGTAGGAATGGAAATTTTACTTCTAGTCCATAGGCTGTATATGGAAGAATAAGCTCCTTGAGTTCTTTCTGTATAGATTTTTTCAGCCTCTTCTTCTTGAAGCCCACTTATTAATCTAAATCCTATTCGTACTGATTGTAATTCAGGGGAGTTTTTAGCTTCAAGAGTGCAGTCCCAGAAGCTATGATTTATATCTATTGGTAGAACTTCTACCCCGTGTCTTTTAGCATCTTGGATTAGTTGAGATGGGCCGTAGAATCCCATAGGCTGACTATTTAAAATGGCAGTAAGAAAGACCTCAGGGTGATGACACTTTATCCAAGCACTAACATAAACAATTTGAGCGAAAGAAGCCGCATGAGATTGAGGAAATCCATATTCTCCGAAGCCTTTAATCTGTTCTAAAATTTGATTAATAAAATCATCTCTATATCCACGATGTTTCATTCCTGAGACTAACTTTTCCTTGAAAACTTGCATCTTATTAACATTTCTTTTCCAGCTAGCCATCGCACGTCTTAATTGATCTGCTTCTCCTGGAGTAAACCCACCAGCTACAACCGAGAGTTCCATTACTTGCTCTTGAAATATGGGAATGCCAAGAGTAGATTGTAGAACATGTTCAACTTCTTTACTTGGATATACAACTTTTTCTTTCCCCATCCGCCTTTTTAAGTATGGATGCACCATATTTCCTCTAATTGGCCCAGGTCTTACAATGGCAACTTCAACTACTAAATCATAAAAAGTTTTAGGCTGTAGTCTTGGTAACATGCTCATCTGTGCACGGGATTCAATCTGAAATACGCCGATGGTATCAGCCCTCGAGATCATGTCGTAAACCTTAGAATCTTCTTCCGGAATATTATAAAGAGTTAGTTTAAAAGGAAGTTGAAGAAGCTTAAAAGCCTTACTAATCATTGTAAGCATACCAAGAGCTAATATATCTATTTTTAAAATTCCAAGCTCTTCAATATCATCTTTGTCCCATTCGATAATTGTTCTTCCTGGCATGGTTGCAGGTCTAATAGGGACAAGATCAGAGATTAGTGATTCACTGATTACAAAACCTCCGACATGTTGGGAGATGTGGCGGGGGAAACCTATAAGTTCTTTTGTAAAAAGAAGAGTTAGTTTAATCTTTGGACATTGGGGATTTAAGCCATGACTTTCGAGTTTTTCTTTCAGTTCTGTTTTATCCTTATATCGATGAGCAAGTTTAGATAGTATGTCTAATTCCTCATCTTTAATTGAAAAAACTTTTCCAATGTCTCTGATAGCACTTTTGGTACGGTAAGATACAACTTCGCACACGAGAGCAGCTTTTCTTCTTCCGTAGGTTTCATAGATATGCTGAATAACTTCCTCTCTTCTTTCGTGCTCGAAGTCTATATCTATATCTGGTGGCTCTTGTCTCTCTCTGCTGATGAATCTTTCAAATAGTAAATTTATTTTCTCTGGATCCACTGCAGTGATCCCTAAGGCAAAGCATACAGCGGAATTTGCAGCAGCCCCCCTTCCTTGGAAAAGGATATTATTCTTTTTTGCAAACGTTAATATGTCGTAAACAGTTAAGAAGTAGTTTTCGTATTTAAGATCTGAAATTACTTCTAATTCTTTTTTTACAAGTATAGAGATTTTTTCTGGAATATTGTTACTGTATCTGCGATTTAATCCTTCTTTTGTAAGTTCTTCTAGCCTGTCTTTGGGGGTTAAATTAGAATTTCTTGAATTAGGGTAGTTATACTTTAATTCGCTAAGTGAGAAATTTTTAATATACTCAGCAACTTCAAGGCTTCTGTAGATTGCCTGAGGGATGTCTTTAAAAATTTTATTGATTGCGTCAGTCGATTTTAAGTAGTTTTCTCTATTTTGTTTAGTATAAAGAGGGGAGTCCTCAATGGGAACTTTATTTTTAATAGCTATTAATATCTCTGATAAAATCAATCTATCTGGCGTATGAGCGAGTACGTTATTTGTTGCAAGTAGGGGTATGTTTGTTAGTCGTGAAATGTCTTTTGTAAGACTAACTAGTTTATATGAATGTTTAGAGAAATTGTTTTCTAAGGCTAAAGATAATCTATCGTGAGAGAAGATAGATTTTAAATGATCTAGATGCTGAATTAGCGATTTATCTTTTATGTTCTTTATGAGAATAATAGCATGTATGCCTTTCGAGTATTTTTCAAGGTCTGACAGGAATAAATAACAATCTCCCGAGCTAGATCTTAGTTTCCCGTCTGTTAAAAGGTTTGAGAGATTGTTATATGATGTTAGTGAACTTGGATAAAGAATAAGTTTAAATGGGAGTTCTAAAAGGGTGAAGCTGTTTCCCTCTGGTGTTTTATAAAGAGTAATTCTACTTCCTAGATATGTTCTAAAGTTTTGTATTCTCTCTGCGCTATAAGCTCTTACGATTCCTGCTAGGGTATTATTATCAGCAATTCCAATTGCACTTAACCCGATTTGTTTTCCTTGAGAGACTAGCTCATGAGCATGGCTTGCTCCTTTTAGGAAAGAAAAATTGCTTCTGCACCCTAATTCAATGAAAGGAATATTTTTCATGGGATTAACTCCAAATGCCATGAATAAGCCATTCCTTATGGGGAGATTCTTCTTGATATATCCACAACCATAAGCCCGTTTCAAGTTGTAGTTTGTAATATCTTCTAGTAGTAGAAGTATGCCACCAGTTAGTTTGAATAATTTCAGGGCCAATAAATTTATAAATAATAAATGATTTAGAATTTATTGTTAGAGTGAAATTCTTTTCAGGGTTTTTTGTGATTAACGTTTTTAGTGGTGCTTTTAGTAGAATTGATGGTCGATCATTTTCTGATAACAAGGCACATTTTTTTTTTGCATTGTTAAACGAAATTTTTAGATCTTTTTCTGAAAGAGAATTTTTACATGCGGTGTTTAAGTTCATTAAGTTATTTGAGATTTCACTCATATGAGAAATCCCTTCTTTAAATATTTTGAGAGAGTTTTCATTGATTAAGCCCCGTGCTTCTTCTAGAAAGTCTAAGATGCTATTCTTATCAGCTTCTTGCTTTTCTTTTTCTATAAGTGAAATTTGCGTATTCTCTATTTCGTGTAGTTTTTTTAAGGTTGTTAGGATTGAGAAGCAGTTTTCATATGAGACATTCTCAATTCTAGGTTTAAGGATTTTCCACGTTTTTTCTTTTGTAGCGACAGCGATACTGAGTGGAAATGGAATGACAGCACATGTTTTATTGTCATAAAATAATATTATTTCTATATGTGAGGTGCTAAGGTGCTTTTTGTTAAGTATTGAAAAGTTTCTTTCGAGGAGTTCGTATAATGAGTTAAAGAATATTTCTTGAGAGCTTAGGTTGTGAAGAAAAGTTTTTTGAGTATTGATTCTTTTCTCTTTTAGTGGAATCTCTAAATCCATTTCGCACACCTTCAGTATTTTTTCTACTGATTTAGAGAGACATTTAGGAAAGCGATTATTCAATTCTTTAGGAGATATGTTGAATAGATCTTTAAGAGAGTAGATGTTTAGTTCTAATAGATTATTTTTTGTTTGTTCTTCTAGTTGTAGACAAACTATGGGGAAATTTATTAAATCTTTTTTTAAATTTGTTGGTGAGGTTATAGCAATTTCTTTATTGCTAAATCTTGATAATGCAAAAGATGCGTATTTATTTGGAGCAATTCCTAGTTTAACCTTCTTATCATATTTGAATAAAAACTTATAAGCTTCTCTTGTTAAGAGATTGATGCTTTTAAAATAAGAAACGCTTTTGCCTATTTCTATATCTATTCCCCAATGTAGATTTGAGATATTTGTATCCCAGATGTTTGTAAGTGATCTTTTGTAGTTTTTAATGCTTATTTGGGGTTCGTTTAGTCTTACTACGGGGCTGATACTATCCGCCCATTTTAGAATGTTTTCGCTTATTTCTTTTGCTTCGTCT
>JBILFC010000204.1:0-5793 GCA_044351785.1 Bdellovibrionota bacterium | reverse complement strand
CATGTATAGAATCTAAGAGACTTCCAGATGCACGACCTGTTCTTACTTTCTGTAAATCCTTTTTATAAGCTTGTATAGTGTGATCACACTTTTCCTTTAACAACTCTAAATTCATTCCAACTTCTTCTGCGCTCATAATATTCTCCCCAATTAGTCTCTTACCCAAGTACCAATAGTTTCATCTTTTACAACATTTCTAATGTTGCCCTCTACAGCTATATTAAAAACTCTAATTGGAAGTTTTTCCTCCATACATAGCGATAAAGCAGTAGCATCCATAACTTTTAGATTTTGCTTTAAAGCATCCATGAAAGTTAATTCTTTGTATAATACCGCATCAGAATGCTTCTTAGGATCTTTATTATAAACGCCGTCTACTTTAGTGGCCTTAAGAATAACTTCCGCGCCAATTTCCTTAGCTCTTAGTGAAGCAGCTGTATCAGTCGTAAAATATGGATTGCCAGTACCACAAGCAAAAATTGTTAGTCTCTTTTTCTCTAAATGCCTTACCGCTCTTCTTGTGATGTAAGGCTCACATATTGCATGCATTCCTATCGCAGACATCACACGAGTCTTAACACCCTTCCTTTCTAATGCATCTTGTACAGCAAGAGAATTAATTACCGTAGCAAGCATACCCATGTAATCAGCAGATACTCTATCCATGCCAACTGCTGCAGCACTGACTCCTCTAAATATATTTCCACCGCCTAAAACAATTGCAATTTCGACGCCGGAATTATGTACGTCGCCTACTTCACCCGCTATTCTTTCTAGGATTTCAGTATCTATTCCATATCCCTTATCACCTGCTAATGCTTCGCCACTAAGTTTAAGAAGAATTCTTTTCTGAGACATGGATTATATATAATTGGTTATTCGAGTAATAATTTAATTGGCCGGTATTCTTGACTAAATTAAAAATAAAATCAAGGCTATTTTGCAGAAGTTGGTACCTCTCCAGTTAAAGCTTTTAAGAAATTTACTATTGAAGAGATATCATTTTCACTTAAATCTCTACCTAACTGATGTTTACCCATTAGTTTAATGGCTTCAGGTAAAGTTTTAATAGAACCATCATGAAAATACGGTCCTGTTTTATCGATATTTCTTAAACTAGGAACTTTAAATACATACTTATCACTCTCTAATTTGGTTACCTTAAAACGCCCTTCATCCTTAGTTTCATATGGCAAAACTAAGCCTAACTTCTGATACATTCCACCACCTAAAGCGACTCCATTATGACATGTAGTACATCCAGACTGAACGAATGTAATTAACCCTTTCTTCTCATCTTCATTTAAAGCACTATCATCGCCGTCAAGGTATTTATCAAATTTAGATGGCGTAACTAAAGTCCTCTCAAAGGCACCAATTGCCTTACCTACATTAGGATAAGTTATGGGATCTTTTTCTCCTTTAAATGCCGCCTTAAATAGAGACACGTACTCTGGCTTAGCTTTTAATCTTGCTAATACTTCCTTATCAGAAGCCATTGCCATCTCAACTGGATTAAGAATTGGCCCCAATGCTTGTTCCTCTACATCCTTAGCTCTCCCATCCCAGAACTGAGACAAGTGAAGAAATGCGTTAAAAGAGGTTGGCGAATTCCTATCACCTTTCTGATTATTTGTTCCATCTGAGGTAGGTTTATTATCTACTCCGTAGGAATCAAGCCTATGGCAGCTATTACAAGATAAGTCTTGTTTAGCAGAGAGGATCGGATCTAGATATAATTTCTTACCTAAATCTACCTGAGCCTGATCTAGAGCTGCCACTCCTGGCAGAGACTTAAACATAGCAGTAAATGATCTTGGATCTGGAGTAGTCTCAGCTATTAAACTGGAGCTAATAAATAACGAAAGGACTAAGATATTAAATTTCATGCGTAAATTGTTTAATTATATGGAAATAGTCTTTTATCTAAGTTTAGAGCTGCTAGCAAGCAGCTGGCCTACCCTCTAGGCCTATCTTCTAGGTACTTCCCTTAGTTTATTAAACAATCTTTCTTCAGAAAACTTAGTTTTTACAGCAGGAATCTTATGAAGAGCCTGCTGCAGTATCTCAATTCTTTTACTGACAGAAACTTTTTCTGCATCAGTCCCCTTAAAAAAGCGATATTGAGATTGTATGGAACTTAGTAAATATCTAGGGTCAATAAAAGATGCTAAAAGAACTTTTGAAGCAAACTTATCTGCTTCAACTTCTATCTCATGAGAATAAGATATATTACCTTCACTATCAGGTTGAACATGACACGCATCTTCTCTTGCGATGTGTGCAAGCTCATGAGCTAGAATTGCTGATAACTCGGCTATAGATGGAACAGATGTAATCATACCTTCTGTAACAAATATGGAGCCATTGCATTGTGAAAATGCACTAGGACTTGAAGTTCTAAGAAAAAATAATCGAACGGGTTTATTAAAATTTGGATAAACAATCTTAGTCCCTCCTACTAAACGAGCTAACAATCTTTCTTTAATTTCAGCTGCAACTTCACTTTCTGACTCTCCAAACTCACTAAGCAACCATACAGTAGTATTATGCTCCGCCTCGGGAGTAGGCATTGGAACATTTGAAGAGCAAGACCATAAGCAAAGAAGACTGAGAAAGCTAAAAATTATTTTCATAGGAACTCATATATAATGAACGAGAAATTTGAAACTTACATAACAGCAATTAGATCTAGATGTAAGCCCATAATTTTACCATTTTTTGCCATATTCTTTATTATTAGCCTTGAACTACTTAAGAATTACGATCTAGGCTTCTATTACCATCTGCTCATCCTAGCTGTGTTTACTCTAATATGTACTATTTTCAAGAAGGATAGAATTGCAACTTTAATGTTACTCACAGTTTGCCTTCTTAAGTCACCCAATTTAACTCTCTACCAAGCTATCAGAAATGAACTTCCTAAAAAATTATACCTTGAGCCTATAAGTGTACGAGGCAAGATTATAAATAATATACCGGCTTCAAGCGCTGGATCAAGCGAGATTAAAGTTAGAGGTCAATTGGGAGGCATAAATAAAGTTCAAGATATAATTATTTATAAAACTAACAGAACTGGCGAGTCCATAAATAAAAATGAGTTCATAAATTGTAAATTAGATTCTTCAAACTTAAAATCTTTTAACACTAGCCTAGACGGCATCCTAGATGTTTATAAATCTAACACTCCATTTAGGTTCTTTCTTAACAATAAAACAAACGAACACTACTGCCTTTCACCTAATAGCATGAAAGAAGATAAACGTGATGTATTAATTAGATCACTTGATTCTAATTCAAGGGCTAGCTTATTCTTACTTTATGCTAGTTGTCTGGGCGAAGGAGGTCAGCTTGAAACTTGGATAGTAGATTTATTTAAAAATACTGGGCTTTACCATCTTCTAGTGGTTTCAGGGTTTCACCTTGGATTGCTGTTAATCCTATCGCACTATATTACAGGGCTTATAATTCATTTCTATCCCAGAATACTATTTAGCCTACCGAAATCAACTGTAAAAAGCTTAATAGGAATTGGATTAACAATATTTTTCGTCTTAGTATGTGAAACTGGAAAGCCACTAATCAGATCTGCCATCGTTGCTTTCTACATGGCATTTTCAGTAATATTTAATCGAAGACAGAATATATTTATTGGGCTCTCATGGTCACTTGTTATTCTATCTTTACTCTATCCATTATGTATATTTGAAGCGGGTGTGCAATTAAGTTACGGAGCCATTCTTGGAGTTCTACTTGGTAGTAGTTATGCTAACAGGTATAAAAAACAGGATCTTGAAACAGAAGTTCTATCTTCCTTAAAACTACCCTCTGGCTACAAAGAGAAGTTTAAGGAGTTTTTGATCCAATCATTCTTTTCAAGCCTAGGAGCTTTTATATTTGTCAGCCCCATTCAGTATTACTGGTTCCAGACCTTTAGCCTCTGGTCCCTGCCCTTCAATATCCTCTTTGGAGCTGTCTTTTCATACCTAGTAGTGCTACCAGGATTCTTTATCCTTGCAGCACTCTGGATCAATCCAGAGGTAGGACTATTTATTCTTAGAATATATAGTCCGGTTATAGAGATGAATATTAAAAGTATAAATTATTTATGGGAGTTACTGCAGGGATAGAGCGCAGACCTACATATACATTCCGCCGTTCACCCCAAGTACTTGTCCTGTGATGTAAGCTCCGCCCTTACCAGATAGGAATCCTACTAACATTGCAATGTCACTAGCTTCACCCAAGGCGCCGAGTGGTATCGTAGCTAACATATTCTTAGTCTGCTCTTCATTCAATTCTGCTGTCATGTCTGTTTTGATAAAACCAGGGGCAACACAGTTAACTGTAATTCCTCTACTGCCAACTTCTTTTGCTAAACTCTTGGTAAAGCCAAATAAAGCCGACTTAGAAGCACAATATGAAGCCTGACCAGGATTACCCATTTCTCCAACGACGGAAGATAAATTAATGATTCTTCCCCAGCGAGATTTCATCATATGCTTCATTACAGCACGACTACATAAAAATGAGCCTGTAAGATTAGTTCTAATCACCCTTTCCCAATCTTCAAGTTTAGTTCTTACAAATAATCCATCTCCAGTAATACCCGCATTATTTACAAGAATATCTACTCCACCTATTTCTTTAATAGCAGCTTCTACTTGTTCTTCATTCCCAACATCAAAGCCACTTACAACTGCTTCTACACCATAAGCAGTACTAATCTCTTTAGCCACTTCCTCAGCCTTAGCCTTATTAGAACTATAATTTACGATGACCTTACAACCGGACTTCGCAAGTTCTCTACATATCTCTGCTCCAATACCTCTTGATCCACCTGTTACTAAAGCGACCTTTCCTGAAAGTTCTGTAGACATACACATCCCCTAATAAATATTAATCTTCTTCTGATTCTTCTTCATTAATTCTTCTAACCTTAGAAACCTTACTATCACCATTCATAGGACTAGGCCCAGAAGCATAAGATCCAGAAGAATAATTATCATCTAATTCTAAGAATTGCTCTTCAATTTGACTGATTGCAGAAGCTAGTTTACCAATCATACCCTGTTCGGTATATGAACTACTAAGCCTAATACCGTTCTTTACAGCTCTAGCATCTGATGAACCATGTAGGACCAATGCTAAATGCTTAAGACCTAACAATGGTGCTCCACCATGAGCTGAATAATCAAGCTTCTCTTTAAAAACTGCTCTAAGACCTTTTTTAGCAAGCATCAGTCCTACTTTAGTTAGTAGACTCTTTTCAGACTCAGATTTTATAGCTTTGTAAATTAAAGATACACATCCTTCCATTGATTTTAGAAGAACATTACCAACAAAGCCATCGCAAACAATTACATGAACCATATCTCTAGCAACGTCTCTTCCCTCAACGTAACCAATGTAATTAAGAGTCTTCATCTGGCCCAACATGATCGCAGCACTTCTAATCATATCAGTGCCCTTGGATGACTCAGCACCGTTAGAAAGTAAACCGACCTTTGGTGCATCTACTCCGAACAATGCAGAGTAATAAATCGACCCCATAATAGCGAAATGTACTAGGTGACGAGCATGGCAATCGACATTAGCACCAGAATCAATCACTACATTCGGAGTAGCCCTATCACCATTTGGAATAAGTGTTGCAATAGCTGGTCGTTCTATCCCCGGTATAAGTCCTGAAATCATTCTTCCAGCCGCCATCATAGCGCCAGAATTACCAGAGCTTAATAAAGAATGGCCACGACCTTCTAAAACTAATCTGTATGAGACGTTTAATGAACT
>JBILFC010000163.1:0-6794 GCA_044351785.1 Bdellovibrionota bacterium | reverse complement strand
AGTTCCATCTGTGGCAATTACGTTCAAGCAACTTCCTGATGGGAAATTTCTTGTAAATAATATTAGAGGCTTACCTAATCTAGTTCCACCGGTATCCTGAGCCGCTGGCTTAAGTAACCAACCAGAACCAAAGGTCGTGGTGCAATTCGCTGATCCACCACCGCCAGTATCTCCACCACCACTTGAAGTACCACCGAATCTACCGTCCTCAGAAGGTTGAACAACAGTACCATCAGCTCTAATAATAGCATTTGTAGATATTCCAAATGCGAATACATTAGGCGTACCATCAAAGTTTCTAATTGCTGTAAAGCCTGTATCTCTCTGGGACCAAGCAAAAGTTGGTAAAGGTCTAACAAAGAAGCCCATTTGAGGAATAGAACTATCAAATCCTAAAGTTGTGTTCTGAGTAGCTCCGTTTCCATACTTAATGTAAGCTACTTGAAAAGAACCTGTTCTTCTAGTAATTACAAAGTCAGCTAACCTATCCCCATCAATATCAGTAGGTAAAAGATAAATATCACCCGCTAATCCCCACTGCTGAGGAGCTGTGACTGAGCCTGTTCGTGGGTTCCCAATATACCACTGGAATCCAGATCTAAGAGCTACCATCTCAACCTTACCATCACCGTCGACATCCGAAACACCAACCTTATCTCCGTTTAGGCCGAATGAATACTGAGCTACTTGGCCCCCACTACCAGACAAAGCTACGTACCAAACCAACTGGCCTCCGACATTTCTAACAACTGTTAGATCTTCCATTCCATCCCCGTCAAAGTCACCTTGGTTAGGGACAGTATCTCCAGGAAGACCAAACTTAATAAACGCATCTGTACCAGCTGCTGTCTTGATATACCACTCTAAAGGGAAACTTGAGCTTCTAACATACACTATCCCAGGATAGTATTTAGGATCATTTGGATGAAAACGACCTGAAACCAAGGCATCTCCTGGCAAGCCCCATGTCCAAAAAAGAGCCGAACCTCCATTTGTTGGCCTTGTTAACCAAGCAGTAGTCTTTGCTGTCTTATTAACCAATGCAACTGATAAATCAGAAGTACCATCAGCATCATAATCTCCAGGTACAGCCAAGGCTGACCCCAAACATCCAACGACCATCAAGGTCGAAAGAATCTTAATCTTTTTTAATATCCCTATTGCCATGCGCAAATCTCCTAACTTTAAAGTTCTCATCCTAATATAATAATCATTGAGCGAGTACTTAGCAAACTTTTTAGTCTAGCTCAAAATTTAATAGCCAATATAATTATTAACTATACTAACGAAAATAATCCTTTACCTCTTAAATTCATACCTAGAACAACCATTTGGTACTATCACATAAGGATCATTTCCATTAAAATATGGAAGTCCTGTCTTATTATCAAAGATTTCTACTCTGATATTAGATCCAAATGATCCACATGAGCTAAACATACGAGAGGTGTTACATCTTCCGTTCCCTGGGCCAAAGTCAAGAAGAGGCTGACCATTAACATGAACAGTCGCATCGCATGGGTTAGCGTGAATTACTGGGTTCCCAGGATTATATGGACTTTCAGCTCTTGGCTTCCATAAAAAGTCAGTAATATCACCAGCACTCTTAATTCTGTGCGTTTCAACTAAAGGTGCATAACAAGTACCGATTAGTTGCTCATGACATGCGCCTGCTGTTTCAGCAGCACCTGAGTAACCACTTAAAATTAACTCTTCAGTGAAACTCTTTCCACCTGCCGTAAAAAGCTGCCCTGTAAAAGCTGTACCACCACCAGGAACTGTCACTGTGCAAGCTTCATCAGCTTGAACATAGTACACAGTACCACTTGAAAGCGACTTAAGAACTTCAATAGCTCTTTGAGAACCAACTTGAGATTCAGCCATCGCATGTAATTTAACTAAAAAATCTCCGCCCGTTGCACCTAGCGGTCTAACTGCCACTAAATTAGAAGAAATAACATTCACAACAGTGACTTCGGTAGAAGCACTAACAGGATTTTTAAGAGACGCTTTCTGAACTGCCCCGCACTGTGTTTCAAAATCTAACTTAGCTGAACCCTCTGCTCCATCATCACCAGAACCACCAGAGCCACAACTGATAAAAACAAAGGAACACAATGACATTAAAAATATTCTGCTTATCGACTTCATGAATCCTAATTCCCCCAATTTAAATTTAATTCAGAAGTTCTACACTAAGATTATAAAAACTTGCAAAATGCCTACAGATTACGTGCTTTTTAGCATATAGAAAAAAACGAATTCAACAACTTAGTTCTTATTTCGGTAGCTTGTTATCTTGATAGTAATTTAATGCCTCTTTAACAAAGCCGTGTCCTATCTTACCCACTGATGCCTGATTAGTCTCCAATACAATCGCATCAAAACCCATTAAGAACTCATCCCAGAAAGCTTTCTTATTCTTTCTAATATTATGAAACTTCTTACTGCTACTTGCTCTCTGCTGACGGTAATAAAATAACAAAGGTGCCTCACTAACAAGGCCAGACTTTTCTAAATGTTTTTGTATCGCAAATAGAAAACTAGTTCCTATTAATAGAATTCTTGGTCTTTTTACTCTCTCACTTTCTTCTACTACTAAAGATTTTACCCTCGGCCCAGGCACCATCGTTCTTTCAGGAAATAATAAATTACCAATTTCTAACAAATCCAAATCAGCATCTGCTGGGGGGAAGATCATTTCATAATCTTCGCAGTTAATCTGGGCAATGTTATTGCCTTTCATACTATTTATCTTAGCAGTAACACTATTAACTGCTAAACATGAACCTATCTCATTCCAATGTGAAGCAGTAGGAAGAAATACAGGCATAGATTGCTTAAGAAAGTAATCATACATATCTATAAAATTAACACCTAAAGATTTAAATCTTTCAGGCAAAACATCATAACTGTTTAGTCTAGTTAAGCGAGTTGGATCTATCCTACTTTCAGGAACTAAACTAGGCTCTAGGGCAATGCGATTAGGGCTAATAAGTACTACTAGCGGGATTGCTTTTTTTATTAATATATCCTGTAATGTCTTCACATCAGCTGGTATGCGACCCAACTTCTCTTCGTTATATGGCTTTTCTCTATTAAACGAAGTTAAATACATTGGCTGAAAGAAACTTCCATCATTAGCACAAATAATAGAACCATTCTGATGAGCAGAGATTTGATTAAAAAAAGAATAAAACAATTGATTATTCATTTTGACCATCCAAGGCCAGAGACTACTACCTCGCATTAAATAATCTGTAAGCTTTTTCTGATATTTCTCTGTTTTCAATCCCTTCAGACTTAAAGCAGGACGCTTATCAGGGATGGCAACACCGTGTATTGAAGTCTTCGGTAAAAGAGCTGTCAATAATTGCAAAGAAGGTAGCAGAATTAAAATTAGCGCTACACTTAAAGTTAATTTCTTCACATTTATCATCTAGCTACCCCTTAAAACTGGAAATAAATAAATGGTGAATAATTTGCAGATGCTAGAGAAAGTATAGAAAGTACAAATAAAGCTAAGCATCCAAAAGCTTTTAAAGTCAGTAAAGTACTTTCACTAATACGTATTCGACTAATTTCTAAACTAGGAAGAAAGCATAGTAAACTAGCTAGAACAAAAATAAACACACCATGATCTTGAATAAACTGAGCTCTAGGAATTAACTTCTCTGCTACAAAAAACCTTGATGGATCAAACATCATAGTCAGATATGAAAGTGCTTTAGGAAAGGTGTCTAATCTAAAAAATACCCATCCGATGAGTACTACAATAAAGGTCAATAACGTTTGAATAAAGCTAGGTAAAAATTTAGATACCTTCAACCATACCAGTCTATCAAGACAGAGAAAAAATCCGTGGAAACAACCCCAAAATACAAAATTCCAACTTGCACCGTGCCAAAGCCCAGAAATAAAAAACACTATCCAAAGATTAAAATAAGTTCTGAGGGCTCCGAATCTATTTCCTCCCAATGGGATATATAGATAATCTCTCATCCACCTTGAAAGAGAGATATGCCATCTTCTCCAAAACTCTGTAATGTTCTTTGCTGTGTATGGTCTATCGAAATTCTCTAAGAAGGTGAAACCAAATACCTTCGCTAAACCAATTGCCATATCTGAATACCCAGAGAAATCAAAGTAAATCTGATACGCGTAGCAAACAATACCAAGCCACGCTATCAATCCACTCATGTGAAGTTCTGGCTGAGAAAATACCCTATCAGCTACAGCACCTAAAACATCGGCTATTAAAATCTTCTTAGCAAGTCCCATAGAGAAACGACAAAAGCCATCAAAGATTTTATCTATACTATGTTCACGCTCTTCTAAATCAGCACAAATATCATGGAACCTAACAATAGGACCTGCTACTAACTGCGGGAACAAGGAAATATACAAGGCATAGTTAATAAAATTAGATGCAGGCTTAACCGTACGCCTATAGACATCAACTACATAACTAATCTTATGAAAGGTAAAAAAACTTATTCCAATAGGTAGAATAATCTTCGCAATCTCTATCTTACTAAACCCAAAAGAAACTAGGAGAGAATTTAAATCCCCCAAGAAAAAATTAAAGTATTTGTAATATAAAAGTGCCCCTATATTTAAAATAATAGAGGCAGATAGAATTAACTTTCTCTTTCTATCTGTTCTATCTCCCTCCAGTAATCTCGCCAGAATAAAATCAAGGACACAAGACACGACATAAAGAACAAAAATCTTAGGAGCACCCCAAGCATAAAACAATAAACTCCAAACAAGGAGCACAAAATTTCTTAAAAACTTAGGAGCTAAAAAATAGGTTCCAGCACAGAGGGGAAGAAAATAAAAAATAAATATAAAAGAACTAAATACCATTCAAAAAATATGCTGTAAGTGTACGCGTCTAGGTTTTTATCTAATTAAAGGGCAAGACTATAGGGCTTGACGGCTATTAAAGTCAAAATGATAGGTACTTTTAACGATAGATTTACTCATTATATCCATTTAATTCCCTATCTCTCTCAGCTATTTTAAATTTTATTTTAATGTTGTAGTGAAACTTTTATTAGAAAACTACTTCCCTAAGGAAAAAATGAAAAGCCTTATAAAACTTTCTTTGCTATCAATTTTATTAAATACATCGCTAGCCTTCGCACAAGTACCTGGTGACTACGATGGAGACGGAAAGTCTGATCTTACTGTAGCTACTATCAATACAAGCGCTAAGACTACGTCTATCGCAGTGAGAACCTCTTCAACAGGAGCGCCACTAACTTATAGCTATGGTGCCGCTGCAGAAGCAATTGTAACTGGTCGTTGGTTTTCAGATACAAAATCATATCCTGGAATTGTTTACTCTACGGGCGCTGGTATACCTCTAACTTGGGCAATCAGAAATCCTCAAGGTACTGACAATTCATTCTCATTCGGTCTTCCAGGAGATGTAATTCCTAACGTTGCTTTCGATTTAGACGGTGACGGAATCACTGATCCTGTCGTTACAAGAAATGGATATCCAGGATACTATGATGGATTTAAATTATGGTATGTTGCTCTAAGTGGCTCAGGCGGAGCAACTCTTGAAACAGTATTCGGTCTAGCAAAAGATAAGGCTTATGTTGGTCAAGATGTTGGTGGCCTTGGTAGGCTTTATGTTCTTAGAGATGATTATACTTGGTACGGAAGATCTTTAACTGGAACTGAAGTTTCAAGCGTACAGTGGGGTCTAGCAGGAGATACTGCAATTGCTCCTCAAGTTATCGCTGGACAAGTAGCTTATGTTGTAACTAGAAGCTTTCCTACAGGTAACGTTGCTTTCATCAGATATGCTAATGGAGTTACTCAGAGCATCTTCCTAGGATCAGCAGGAGCTACGCCAATATTAGGAAACTTCTTCGGTCTTGGAAATGATTTTGCACTTCATAATTCATCGACTGCGGTTACTTCAGTAAGATTCCCTGATGCGACATTTGCTGGTGTTCCAGTAGGATCTGCAGGACAGACTATGGTTGCTCCGAATGGACAATTTGCAAAAAGTTCTTCTAGCTCATCTTCTGTTGGTTCTTGTACTAACATTACTTCTATTTCTGATCTTCCAGGAATTTTGTATAAGCCAATCAATGAGCACGGTGGAAGAGGTCCAACAATGATCTTCCAAGCGAAGCAACATAGAACTGGCAAATCAACTCTAATAGTTAGAGATTCAAACTGCGTGGTTATTGCTAGGCTTGGTCTTCAATCAGCAGTTGGTCAATATGGTGAAAGATTCTACTCAAGAAGTGGAAATGGAACTAAGTATAGTCATACAGAGCTTCATAATCTAGCTGTTCAATCTGCTGGCAATCCATCCATATTAATTGAAGGTAAAGGCGATCTTTGGATTAAGATTAATGACCCAGAAGATAGACAAGGAAGATTATAAGTCTAGCTTTAAATTATTGCTGTCGCTACTTTTTCTAGTAGCGGCAGCGTTTTCTTTACTCAACCTATGTCCTAAATCATGAACAAGAATAAAATTAACACTCTTAAATTAGCACTAGTTACTTTCAGCGCATTAATAATTTCAATTAATAATGCCCAAGCTCAAACAAACACTAGTCTTCTTAAAGATGTTAACGGAGATGGGATAATTGACCTTCTTGCCTTTGGCGATAGCATCACAAGAGGAGTTGGTGATGGAATTAATCCAGGAGCAGACGTAGAAGAAAGACTTGAGCCTCCGATAGGAGAAGCGGGATATCCCTTACGACTTGAGAGTTGGTTAGGATTAAATGTTTCTAATAAAGGTAATCCGGGAGAAA
>JBILFC010000162.1:0-6844 GCA_044351785.1 Bdellovibrionota bacterium | reverse complement strand
CAAAGTGGAAGTTTAATTTCTAAATTAGATTCCTTAGGGTTTTTTTCAGGCTTAAATAGAGAAGAAGACTTTCCATATCTAAGTGAAGCTTGGAACTATCAGATCACTCATGAACCTCTTACGATACCACTTACAGATACACCCTTGGATATTATTACAGTCTCAGTTAGATGGGGTAATAATGACTTTGAATCTGTACGCATACAAACAGTAAATAAAGGTAAAGATAAACCTAATCAGGGTACCCCTAACCCTCAAGGCGGAAATGGTGGCTTTGGAGGTGGCACACAATGAACCAAAAAAACTCTGAAAAGGGATTTACTTTAGTTGAATTATTGTTTGTAGTGGTTCTACTTTCTATTCTTGGCGTTAGCGTGATGAAGGTAATTTTCCTTTTAGAAGCAACTTCTAAAAGTGCTGAAGTTTCCAGAAGAAGTTCAGAAACACTAGCAAGTCTTACTGTATCTTTTAGAACTCAGTTACTGTCTAGGGGAAGTAGTAATCTGAACCCCATAAATGGGAATAAAGGTGCACAAAATGTAGCTGGAATCCAAAGAAATATTATTGTTGATAAGGCAGAATCAGGTGATTCAGATATGCTTAGATTCGCCTGTCACATACCTAATTCCTTTGAACCTAGTATTCCTGGCTTAGCAGGTGAGAAGGAGGTTCGTTACTATATCGACTCTAAGTTACCAGAAAAGCCCTTAGTACTTGAACTATGGCCTTTAAGATCTCAAACAAAGACTCCACAGTTTCGCACCGTAGTTCTAGAGAATGTAATTGCATTTGATATTAGACAATGGCAAGGAAAAGCATGGACAAGTGATTGGAGTAATCCCTACGGTGGGGCTCCTAGGTTGTTAGAAATCACCATCAAATACACAGACGGCATCAATGGCCCGAAATCTACTATCCGATTTAGCGCTCCTTTAGGGGCAAATTCTTAGGGTGGTGAATTTGTTACTTTTCTAGTATTCAGTAGCTGTATTTTACCTAAAGTTTATCCATAAATTAAGATGCAATTTTGCCTTTTACATATAGAATATTCGGAATCACGATTAAGTTGCTACGAAGCAGTTGATCTGTCCTCGCTGGATATTTTAAATTCTACTGGCATATTAAATCTAGTATGGACTGATGTTCAGAGTTTAAGTACCTCTGCACTCATATCAGAGGAGTCTTCAGACGAGCCAATTTCTGAAGCTCCAGAACCCAAAGGTTTAAGTGAATTGTTATCTAGAAATATTTCTAGAATAGTAGATACCTTAATTATTCAAATCGGCTCTTCTTACGGTGAAGTATATTCACTGAATTTCCCTTTCTCTGATATTAAAAAAATCAAACAAATTATCAATCCTGAAATCGAAGATCTACTTCCTTTTGATTTAAATATCCCAGAATACAATATTTCAATTGATGTAGAAGAAAAGAGTTCATCTAACAATGTAGCTAGGATTCTCTTACTGAAGAAAGAATTAATTAAAGATTTAATTGATGATATCCAATATGAAGGTTTAATATCTCCCTTATTCCTTTATCAGCCATTTGTAACTGAAAGCATCCTTAAAAATTTACCGCATACTCCTTTTATATGCCTAGAGTACAATCGTTCAAACTCACATTTATATATGCGAAGTGATGATGGCACGTTTGCCATAAGACCTTTAGTCTTAACTAATGAGGTTAATACTCTTCAAGAACTTTTAGTCGCCCATATTGGTCAATCTGAGAATCAGAATTTAAAGAAAGTACTGATTATAAATAAAACAACGGATGATTTAGAGCTTTTATTTAGTGGATCGAATTGGGATCGAACCATAATAAATCCCCTAGAATTTATCAGCCAACTACCTGAACTTGAAACTGATCTTTATGGTACTCTAGCTTCAAGTAATATTGGTGCTCTAGCAGTAGCGGGTGAGCTATATGGTATAGAAAAGTTAGATGATACTAATCTTAAAGAAATTAAGTTATTTAATATCAGAGATGGTGAATTCAGATATAGAGCTCCGTTTTCAGATTTTAAAGAAAGTTTATTTGCTGAAATCGTCCCCTTCTCACTTACAGTGATCTTTTTATTATTTTTTGTGATCTTAGGTTTTCTTACGCCGAACAAGGAAATTTCTTTGTTGGATAAAAAAGCAAAAGAACTACTTAGTATTGAAGCTCCTGAACTGGCTTCAAATATTGGTAAGCCTTTAGATATTTTAGCGAATGAAATTGTTAATCTTGAGGGCCAAATTGGTGGTTTAACTACAATGAGAAGTTTGTCCCCTTTTGACTGGCTGTATAAACTTTCAATCGGCCTGAAAGCAGATATTTCACTCAGCCTAGAAACACTTTCTATTACATCTACTGGTATTACTTTTAGAGGCACGGTTCCTGACTATCCTACTTCTGGTAGATTAGATGGTATGATGAAAAGTATGTTAAAAGAAAATCAAGGGTTGATTTGTAAAGCTGAAGCTAACAGTGAACAAGGTAGCAGTGCACAGAAAGTGAGTATTACTGGAGTAATTGAATTATGCCAGTAAGAACATATCTTTCCCAAGTGATCCTTTGGTTCAGACGATTAAGTACGCGTGAGCGTGTACTTGTTACAATATTAGCTAGTGCCTTCTTAATGCTTATCCCTGTTTATATTGGCACTAGCATTCGTGATCTTACTAAGTCTAGTGAAACTAAGGTTGTTAGAGCTCGTGCTGACTTTCAGACTTTACAAAGCTCTATTGATAGGTACAAACAGCTAAGAAGTAAGCGTGACGAACTTACGACTAAATATTTATCCAGCTCAGTTACTTATGAAAAGCTAACATCTTACCTTGATAAAGTCGTTAAGCGGGAGCTTAGTGATGCCACTTATGAATTAAAGCCTAGTAAGGACGATGTTAAAATAAGTGATAATTTTCTAGCTAAAAAGTATTCTTTAAAGATTAAAGAAGCACTATTTGCAGAACTTCCTTCTCTTTTAAAGTCATTAGAAGATGGGCCGCCGCCCCTATTTATTCAAAGAATGGATATTTCAAAAAGCCCTTCCCTCGGTAAAATTAGTATACAATTAGAGGTAGTTACAATTGAAGAAGGCAAGTCTGAATCTGATTTGGGGGCTCAGTGAGGGGTATAAATTTAAAAAGCGTATTCTCTAATAAGCATAGGGCTTATTTATTAATATTTGCGATAGGGTTTCTCGCCTTGCGATTACCCTTATTAATTGAGAATAAAATTGGCAGAATAGCCTCTTCCGTAATCTTACATATCTCTCAGCAAGTTAAGGCTTCAATCCGTTACTCAGAACTAAAAGTAGCTTTCCCAGCCTCAGTTAGTATAAATAACTTAGAGATCACATCAGTTGCCAATCAAACCATAGCTGTGCCATCTGTCAAAATTATTCCTAGACTCAGATATCCACTATTAGTAGATTTGGAAGCAGATGTATATCAAGGTAAGCTAATTTGTAAACTTTCTAGAGGTATATTTTCAGCTGTTCTTAGAGTGGATTGTAACGTAAAGGATCTTGAGATTTCTGAGATTCCTCAAGTTCAGCAATTTAATATTAGAGGCCCACTTTCATTTAGATTTAACGGTGATGTGCCAGCATATACTAATAATTTAAAACTTAAAGGTGAGTTTCTAAGTCAAATTGATACAGGGAAACTTGTTCTTCCCAAGGAAATTCCTTCTTTTATTAAACTTCCTAATCTTGGTATTATTGATCTTAGAGGCCAATTTGATGTTCTTGGAAGCGAAGTTAAGTTAACCGATTCTCGACTTAGTTCAACCATGGGTGACGTCGATGCTAATCTAACTTTGAAGTTCGATAAAACTTTTAGTACTCTTACTGAGACCGATTCTTCCTTAGATATTAAGTTATCAGCAGGTGGTACTCAAGCTGTAGGACCATGGTTAGGACTTATGTTAGGTGGTGCTCAGTTCCCTGCTTCTGGTGAAGGGAAAGTGCTTATAAAAGGTAATTCGGCTTCTGGTTTTAAGGCTAGTCTCGGATCTAAATAACTCTACTTTTTCCTGGATTTAGTACCTGTTTTACCTATGTAATCTAAGAATGATTTTTCTACTATATTCTTTGCCATTTGATAAACCATACCCTTATCTTCATGCATAGAGAAGAATCCAAGTGGAATTTGAAAACCACCCCTGTCTCTTATATTCCCTCCTCCATAAGGTCTACCGTTTTCTGGAGATACTCCTAGGAATCCTTTTAAGAACTCATCAGGATTTATGGTCTCTGATCTAGTTCTTAGCGAACCATCTATGACCTGTTCTTCGATTATACCAAAGACTAGCACCGTATCAGTCCCCTCTCTAGCAAGTAATAACTCAGCTATCTGCGGTATTCCATCTCTATCGGTTTCTCTGGCATAACCTACGTCAGCAAAGATAAAGTTATCATGTACCTTCCTTGACACTAATGCAGATTCAAACATATCTAGCATGCTTGGTGTTAAAACTTTTCTTTCAATAAGTTCTATGACTGCGGAATCTAGGCAAGGTGCTAGGAAACTCGCTGCTTCAAAGTCTTCTTGTGTAGCGAGCATGAATCGCTGTGTATCAGTTCTTAGTCCATGCATTAATGCAGTTGCAAGTTTTACTTGATTAGGATCACTTGGACTTAGTCCTTGAGGATATAATTCCCTTAAATACTCAACTAAAATTGTAGCTGTGCAACCATACTGAGGTCTAATATCAACTATTTCTGCATGTGGAGGGATTAAGTCTTCCCTATGATGATCAATAAAACAGAATAATGGGATTCTTGCTTCATCTAACTTTGCATCTATCGGAGTACTCCACTTTTGCGAGTCTACGATCGAATAACAGTGGTATGAACTTAGATCACATTCTGGGGAATACTTCTGAAGAGTAATTCCTAGTCGTTTTACGAGTGCTCTATTTTCGTGATGACTGACTGGACTAAAGCACATAATAGTACTTTGAACGTCGAATTCATTACAGATAAATTCAAGTGCTAGTGCAGATGATATCGCATCAGGATCAGGCGTTCCAAGTAGTAATATTAAATGACTTTTACCTTGTTTCCTTTCGAGGCTAGCTACTAGCTTCTCTACGTGGCTACTTTTTGTAGATTTCCTTTCGGGTAAATGAGAACTTAGATCCCCATTCCCATTATATATTAGCTCTTCGTTCACTAGCTTATTCTCACTGTTGTTTTTGCCATATTAAGATTAATAGTAAGGGATAAAGGATTCCCCCTCTATTTTTTAAAATCTGAAAGCTCTACCCAAAGCCTAACGCGCCGATATTACGATGAAAAATACTTAAAAAAAATTCTAATCCTATTCCCACTCCATTTGAATCTAATTGTATATGAATCAAATAAGTAGTGAACTTCTAAAATCATCTCAGGCTCTTATAAAAGCTCAAGAACGGACCATTCTTCTAGTTGAGGATACAGCTCCGCATGCGGCACTAATTCAACGTTCTCTCGCTTATGATTCATGGGTAATTCGACATGTTACTAGAAGAAAATCAGCATTAGAAGATTTTAAAAATGATAGTAACCAGATCGTACTTCTTGATATTACACTTCCAGATTGCGACGGTTTAGAATTATTAATGGAGTTAAAATCTCTGAATCCAGATACTCCTATTATCGTAGTCACCTCACTAGAAGATGTAAGAAAAAGCGTACTAGCAATGCAGCGTGGTGCATGGGATTACGTTATCAAGGAAGAGCCGATGAAGTTTGCGGAAAACTTAAAGGCTGCTTTAAATAAATCCTTCCATGATAGGATACAAAGGATAGAACTCCAACTTGCCCAGTTCTGTAGAGTAAATCAGATGATTAAGGATGAAAGACTACAAGCGATGGAAGAAGTTATTAGGACAGTATGTTCTGAAGTTAATAATCCATTAAGTGGACTAATGACTTTTGCTGAATTAGTGAAGAAGAAATTGGCAAAGAATACTCTTAACGAAGAAGAAACAGACCTAATAGAAAAACTCTCCCAAAGCGCTGAAAAAGTCGCCGGAGCAGTAAAGAAACTTAAACTCAGCCTAGGCGATTAACCCCCCCCTTCCAAATCTCTTCCCGTCTTACCGCCTTCCTGTTTGTGACTAGAAAAAAATGGCTCCCCGGGACGGACTCGAACCGCCGACAAGGTGATTAACAGTCACCTGCTCTACCGACTGAGCTACCGGGGAGTATCGGATTAGTTACTTAGAAAAAGCAACCTAATTTTGATGCGCCTCTTTAACTAAAGCTTCATCATATTGTCAAGGCATAAGAAGAAAAATTAGAATAAAATCATACCCCTACAAATAACCGCAATAATTAATCATTAACAGTTTAGCTTAATAATAAATACTATGTTAGAAATAATTAGTTAACTAGGTAAAATAACTCATGAACACTCTTAGTCAGTCATTAAAAAAAGCAGCAGAAGGAAAAGAAACCGATATTAAGGAATTTTTCTCCACCCTACTGCTATCGAAATTATTTATTCCTTCACTTTCCAAATCAAATCCTACTCCTACGATAGGTGCATTAAAGACTGAGGCTGATACAGCATATCAGTATATTGATTATGAAGACTCACGATGTATCCCAATATTTTCATCTCAAGAATCTTTGGAAGAATGGGCAGATGGTAATATGCAATTTATTGAAGAGCCGTTTAGTTCATTCTTATGGAAGATTCCAAGTGATGTATGGGCTTATCTTGACCCAGGACAAGACATTGGAAAAGAACTTAGTCCGTGGGAGATAGAACTCTTAAAACTTGGTGAGGATAGCATAGAGGAGCTAATTCACGGAGTACAAGAAACAGAACAAGAGAACTTTGAAATAGAGGATGCTACAGAG
>JBILFC010000160.1:0-6884 GCA_044351785.1 Bdellovibrionota bacterium | reverse complement strand
AAACTGAAAGCTGGTAAAGCTGGTAAGAAGTAAGGTATAGAGGCTAAAATGGCAGATTTAAAGAAAAAACACGCATCTAGAATTAAGAGAAAAGTAAGAGTTAGAAAGCAAATTAAGGGCACAGCTTTAAAGCCTAGACTTTGTGTTTTCAGAAGTCTTAAGTATACTTATGCGCAGCTAATCTCTGATGAAGATGGAACAGTGTTAGCAGCAGCTTCTACTAGAACAATATCTGTAGAAGGAGCTTCTCAAGGTTCAAAGCCTGGAGCTAAGACATTAGGACTGGAGCTAGCAAAGTTAGCAATAGCAAAGAATATCAAGAATGTAGTGTTTGATAGAAATGGTTATGTTTACCATGGAAGAGTAGCTTCTGTTGCAGAAGGTGCTAGAGAAGGTGGATTACAGTTCTAGATTCTTTGGATCTAGTTTTTAGATTTTTATTATTTTAAGGTAAATTAGGAGTTAATATACAAATGGGAGCAAGATACCCAAGGCCAACTCGAAGAAAAGCAACTATCCAAGATTGTGGAGAGTTAACTGAGAAAGTAGTATCTATTAGCCGCGTAGCAAAAGTGGTTAAAGGTGGTAGAAGATTCAGTTTTAGCGCTTTAGTAGCAGTTGGTGACGGAAGAGGTCACGTTGGATATGGCTTAGGTAAAGCTAATGAAGTTCCTGATGCTATTAGAAAAGCAACTGAAGGTGCTAAGAAGAATTTAATTAAAGTTCACTTAGTAGGAACTACCGTACCATTTGAAGTTTTTGGTGTGAGTGGAGCAGCTAAAGTAATGCTTAAGCCAGCAAGTCCTGGTACGGGTGTTATTGCAGGTTCTGTTGTTAGAAGTATCCTTGAGCTAGTTGGTGTTAGTGATATTTTAACTAAGAGCTTAGGTTCACAGAATCCACACAACGTTCTTTCAGCTGTAATTAATGGATTACTTCAACTTGAAGATCCATCAGAAATGGCATTTACAAGAGGGAAAACACTTGATGAACTTGGTTACCAAGTTTACGGTGGATAATTAATTTAGAGATTGGAGTAGATTTATGGCTAAGAAGGCGCAAGAATTCTCATACAAGTTAGGGGAAGATCTTCAAGTAAAACAGATTAGAAGTGTAATTGCTAGACCTCAGGATCAGAAGCTTACTTTAGAAAGTATGGGCTTAGGAAGAATTGGCCATACGAATAAACTAAAGTTGAATGCTTCACTTGTAGGTAAGTTGAAGAAAGTTTGGCACCTAGTAAGTGTTGAGAAGGCTTAACACCAGAGAGAAAGAATAGAAGATTTATTTAAGGATATTATATGGCTGATAAGCAAACTGAAATTACATCATCACTTAACCTAAGCACACTTGCTCCTGTTAAAGGTGCGAAGCATAGAAGAAAAAGATTAGGCTTCGGTGAAGGAAGTGGGCAAGGTAAGACTTGTGGTAAGGGTAACAAAGGTCATAGAGCAAGATCGGGTTATAAGTCTAGTCCAGGATTTGAAGGTGGACAGATGCCACTTCATAGAAGACTACCTAAGAGAGGATTTACTTCTAGAAAGAAACTTGCTGGTGAAAATTTATACTCAGTAGTTTCTATAGAAAGTTTGAACGAACTTGCAGATAGACTAACAGATTCTACAATCACAATTGAGATTCTTAAAACAGAAGGTTTCCTAAAGTCATCTAGACCTCAGGTTAAGATTCTTGGAAAAGGAACTGTAAATAAGAAGCTTACTGTTGAAGCTCATGCATTTAGTGCAGGTGCTAAGGAAGCAATAGAGAAGGCTGGTGGGGAAGTGAAGTTGTTTGTACGTGCTAGTAATTAAGTTGTAATTTACTAACACCTAGAGAAGGGCTCCTACATAGGGCCCTTTTTTATTTGTTGAATAGTTGAAATAATTGCGAAATTTGATGTTGTCTTGGAATAGCGCAAAGTGATTTATCGAGATATAAAGACGAGCAAAATTAATTAAATACTTAATTCGGAGAATAGATAAGTGATACCTGGTATTCAAAACGTTACTCAGATTCCTGAGCTAAGAAAGAGAGCCTTATATACATTGTTTATGTTGATCATATACCGCGTTGGGGTTTTTATCCCTGTGCCTGGTATTGATGCAGAACAGTTTAGAAGGAAGTTCCAAGATGCATCAGCAACTGTATTTGGAATGGTGAATATGTTCTCTGGGGGAGCGATTGAGAACTTTTCAATTCTTGCATTAGGGATCATGCCTTACATCAGTGTATCGATCATCATGCAGCTTTTAACTAGTACGTCTAAGTACTTAGAGGACCTTTCAAAGGAAGGTCAGCATGGTAAGAGAATAATCACTCGTTATACTAGAATAGGTACAGTAGTCCTTGCATTGATACAAGGAAGTTTTATCTCCGCAGGACTTCAGTCTCAAGGCTTAGTAGTAAATCCTGGAACATTTTTTGTTGTCAAATCTGCATTAACTTTAGCTGCAGGTACCGCATTTATTATGTGGTTAGGAGAACAGATTACTGAAAGAGGGATTGGTAATGGAGCGAGTTTAATTATCTGTGCGGGGATTATAGCTAGAATGCCTGCTACTTTATTGCAGACTTTAGAACTTATGGGTGAAGGTGGGATTGAGCCAGGATCTTTGTTAGTAGTTTTTGCGTTCGCCATTGTTACGGTCTTATTTATTGTTTATGTTGAAAGATGTCAGCGAAAGATTCCGGTACAATATCCGAAGAGGGTTGTTGGTGGAAAGATGATGACGCAATCAGCAGCTCAGCATATGCCTTTAAAGCTCAATACTGCTGGAGTTATACCTCCGATTTTTGCTTCTGCCTTTCTACTTTTCCCAGCTACTATAGCTCAAGTTAGCCAAGCTAAGTGGATGGAAGTATATATGGCCTATTTAGCTCCGGGATCTTATGTATATGAATTGATATTTATAAGTTTAATTATATTTTTCAGTTATTTTTATACAGCTATGATGTTTGATCCAGCTCAGATATCCGATAATCTTAAGAAGAATGGCGGTTTTATCCCAACTATTAGACCAGGAAACGATACAACGGAATTCTTAATGAGAGTTCTTAATAGATTGACAATTTGGGGATCTTTATATTTAGCAACAATATGTCTTGCACCTCAGATTTTTTATGCGGAAATGGGAGCAACAGGTTTCTCTTATTTCTTCGGCGGAACAGCAGTATTGATTGTAGTAGGCGTTACTATGGATACTATGAGTCAGATTCAGTCACACTTATTTGCTAAGAGCTATGATTCATTCCTTGAAAAGGGTCAGAAGAAAGTTAGGGGTGCTGCAAGTGCTACTCAAGTCGGTGGAAGACTGATCAGAAGATAGTAATATAATTATAGTAAAAATATTTATGAGAAGTATTTATATTTTTTTAGGCCCTCCAGGTGCGGGTAAGGGAACTCAAGCGAAGATTTTTAGTAATAAGCTTGGGATCGCTCACATTAGTACCGGCGACATGTTGCGCGCTGCGATGCAAGCAGGGACTGAGTTAGGAAATCGTGTAAAGTCTATAGTTGATTCTGGAAGTTTAGTATCTGATGAATTGATGATCGCTATGATTGAAGGTCGAATTGCGGAAGCAGATTGTAGAAAGGGATTTGTGTTAGATGGTTTCCCTAGAACCGTTCCACAAGCAGAAGCATTAGAAGTGCTTTTAGGAACTACGAATGAAAGAGTTTCTTCCGCAGTATTATTTGACATAGATCAGGAAGTTTTGCTTCAGCGATTATGTAATAGAAGATCAGAGGAAAATCGCGCAGATGATAATGAAGAAACACAGAGAAAGCGTTTAGATGTTTATAATAAACAAACCGCACCTTTGATTGACTACTATACAGAGAAAAATAATTTAAAAGTCGTTGATTCTAACGGAACTATGGATGAAGTTTCAGAGAGACTTTTTAAGATTTAATTATGGCAATTCCTTTAAAGAATAAAGATGAAATTGCAATAATGCGTAAAGCAAATCTTGCTGTTTTTGAAATTCATGAAGAACTTAGCGCTATTATTAAAGTTGGCGTTACAACTCAAGAGATAGATGACCAAGCTAAGAGACTTTGTGAGAAATATAAAGTTAAGCCAGCATTTTTAAATTATCCATCGTCCACAAAAGGTGTGAAAGATTTCCCAGGTGTTGTTTGTGCGTCTCCTAATGAAGTTATTGTTCATGGGATACCAAACGACATGCCACTAAAAGAGGGTGATATCTTAAGTTTAGATTTTGGTTGTTCTTATAACGGATATTTTGGTGATTCAGCTAGAACATATCCAATAGGAAAAGTTAGCTCTCAAGTGCAGATGTTATTAGATACCACGGAGGCTAGTCTTGAGGCGGCTATTAGAGAGTGTGTAGTCGGTAATAGAATAGGTGATATATCATCAGCTGTTCAGACTACAGTAGAAGCAAAGGGTCTAGGAGTAGTAAGAGAGTTTGTAGGCCATGGAATAGGCGCTAAGATGCATGAACCACCACATGTTCCTAATTACGGACAAGCAGGTCAAGGTCGGGTTTTAAAGGCAGGAATGGTACTTGCGATTGAACCAATGATAACTTTAGGCAGTTTTCAAGTAAAAATTCTCTCAGATGGATGGACAGCAGTCACTAAGGATGGTAGTTACTCCGCACATTTTGAGCATACAGTTGCAATTACCGATAAAGGGCCATTTGTTCTTTCTCGACCCTAATTTAAGACTATTTAAGTCGCAATTGTTTCAAGAGATTAGATTTTTTATACATTAAGGATAGTTATGAAAGTTAGAGCTTCTGTTAAGAAAATTTGTGATTATTGTAAGGTACTTAAGAGAAAAGGTAGAGTATATGTTATCTGTACTCGTAGTGCTAAACATAAGCAAAGACAGGGTTAAGCCCCTTTTATAGGTTATTTTAATCTCAAGTCCCTTATTTAAGTAATAAACTTAGGTCAGGAGCTTGATTTTATTTTTGTTTTTTTATATTTCGCGGGTGCATAATTGGTCTTTTCTCTATTAATTATAGATAAAATTCTGATTTAATCCGTAAAATTGCTAGCTTAGTGCTTGCATTAGTGGTCAAGAGGCGGAATGTTTTCTTGGCTTTGGTAAAGATTTGTTTGTATTTTGGAATTAATTCATGGCTCGTATTGCTGGTATCGATCTTCCTAGAAATAAAAGAGTAGACATTGCTCTTACTTATATTGTTGGCATTGGCAAGGCTACTGCCGCTCTTGTTCTTAAGGAAGCTAACGTAGATGTTGCTACAAGAACAGATGCACTTAGTGAAGATCAAGTGGGTGTGATAAGAAAGATCATCGAAAATAATTATCCTGTAGAAGGAGATATTAGAAGGCAAGTAGGTTCTAATATAAAGCGTCTTATGGATCTTGGTACATACAGAGGTCTTAGACATAGAAAAGGACTTCCTGTAAGAGGACAGAGAACTAACACTAACGCTAGAACAAGAAAAGGTCCTAGACGTGGGGCTGTTACTGGCAAAAAGATAGCAACTAAGAAGTAATTTAATTAATCAGGTATATTTAATTTAGATATGGCAACAGATAAGAAAGCAGCTGCGGTAAAGAAGAAGAAGACTAAATCAAAGAACGTACCAATTGGTATCGCTCACATTCAAGCAACATTTAATAATACCGTAGTTACGATTACAGATCCTTCAGGCGGTGTATTATCATGGTCTAGTTCTGGATGTCATGGATTTAAGGGATCAAGAAAGTCTACACCATTTGCAGCTCAAGTGACCGCACAGAAGGCGGCAGAGTTAGCAATGGATCATGGATTAAGAACGGCATCAGTTGTAATTAGAGGACCTGGATCAGGTAGAGAATCAGCATTGAGAGCACTTCAAACTGCGGGCATTGCGATTACATCTATTAGAGATCTTACACCAATCCCTCATAACGGATGTAGACCAAAGAAAAGAAGAAGAGTGTAATTTACTTAAAGAAAAAGTTAGGATTGATATGGCTAGATATTGTGGATCAGTTTGTAGGTTGTGCAGGAGAGAAGGGGAAAAGTTATTTCTCAAAGGAGATAGATGTTACACTAATAAGTGTGCTATCGAGAGAAGAGAAGGACAACCTGGTCAGCACAGTAAGTCTCGTGGTAAGTTCTCTGAGTACAAGGTTCAGTTAAGAGAGAAACAAAAGATCAAAAGAATGTATGGTCTTCTTGAGAAGCAGTTTAGAGGTGTATTCCACTTAGCTGATAGAATGAAAGGTGTCACAGGTACTAACCTTTTAAGACTTCTTGAGAGCAGACTTGATAATATGGTTTATAGAGCTGGATTTGCTAGTTCTAGAAGTCAAGCAAGACAGTTTGTAACTCATGGACATTTCTTGGTTAATGGTAAGAAGGTAAATATTCCATCTTACAAAGTTAACCCAGGTGATGTATTATCCGTGAAAGGAAAATCTAAAGAAACTCCAAAGATTCAAGAATCTTTGAATGGAACGGAAATTAGAAAAGTTCCAGATTGGATAGAACTTCAGAAGGCAGATCTACAAGCAGTAGTTAGAGATCTTCCAACTAGAGATCAGTTAACTCATCCAATGAAAGAGCAGTTAGTAGTAGAATTGTATTCGAAATAACCTATAATTAGGAATAAAATATGTTTAAGCATTTACTCAAGGACCTTATAAAGCCAAGAAGAGTAGAAAATGAAGATGTAAGTGAGCGCTATGGTAAGTTTATTGCTTCTCCGCTTGAGAGAGGATACGGAACTACGATTGGAAATAGCTTAAGAAGAATATTGTTATCTTCACTTCCAGGAGCATCTATCATTGCTCTTAGGATTGATGGAGTGAAGCATGAGTTTTCTACTATCACTGGATGTACTGAAGACGTTACTGAAATCATTTTAAATCTTAAAGAAGTAGTAATGGATCTTGGAGA
>JBILFC010000251.1:0-4541 GCA_044351785.1 Bdellovibrionota bacterium | reverse complement strand
AAGATACCTTAGCTGGAATTAATTCCATAATTAAACGTAGCGCGTGCAAACAACTCGTCCAATCCCACAAATGTGGGGTTAAATGTCAAAACTTTGAAAAGTATGGTTCTTGCGATCGACTTACTAAAAGCAAAAACTGCTGGCAACACTCTTAATTGCTTAGTAATGAAAAAAAATTTTCTAAATTACCAAACTCGATCCAAATACAACCCTGGCTGGTGGAAAAGCCCCAGGTGGCCAGACGACATGACCCCTTGTTTCTCTAAATAGTATCCACGCTTCCTTACAGAGTCTAACAAATTCTCTGTAATCTTCTTTAAATTGCTTACTCAGTAGTGGACATGTGGAGATACATATTGATCTTTTCTGATACTTCTTACTCTTATATCTTTTATAAATACATTGCCTAGATAATTGATGACGACCTACAACTGGTCTCCCGTCTCTCTGTTTTTTAATCTTCTCTTCACCTTTAAAAACTCCATCGGCGATTAAAAATTTTATTTCTTCCTTAGATTTAGTTTTCCCATCAGGAAAGCAATTGGCCCAAGCATAAGGGTCTATTGAAAGTGCATTCTTCTCTCTAAAATTGCTACTTTGGTGCATTTTTCTTAAAATTTCACAAGATATATGCTTTGTAATGCCTCCATAAGGAAGTCTCTTCAGGCCAGCAGAACCTAGGAATCTGTATCGCTTGGTTAATCCTTTAATATAAAATTGCCAAGAGCTCACACCAGGATAATCCTTAATAGAGGCAATCAAACCCGCCGTCACGGGATTGAGATATAAATAGATTATTTTACTTAAAGCCGCATCAAAAGTTAATATAGCCTCCGCATCATATGGCTTTGTCCAAACATTCTGGCCTATTCTCCCCCTTAACCTATTTACAAACTTCGCTGTTTCCCCGTTAAAGTACTCCATAAAACTCTTTAGAGAATCAGGATCCCCCTTTAAAACTAGGATGAGATGATAGTGGTTACCAAGGAATATGAAGTGACAGACCCTAACATAAGGGTGTAGCGATATGGCTCTCGCAATAATTCCATAAATAAATAGATTAATTAGTAAAGTTGGTACAAAGGGTAGGCCTTCAGCCACTCTATTCGTAACGAGGTAAACTCTATCTTTCTCAAATTTTCTAATATTTCTAGGCATGGCAAGCTATCTTTGTTCTTTTATCTCATGCAAAGGCGGAAATTATAATTAGGATATAATCTAGACCTAACCCTGCCTATTGTTATCGTAGAAAAACTAAGTCTGATGCAAAAATGGTAAAAAAAGAGGGATGGTAAAAAAAGAGGGTAGTACCTTACAAAAGAAACTCCTATAGATTACTAAGCTCCTGGTATCACTGGCCTTATATTGGACTATAAAGAGGGTGGTTCCATAAAACACATGCCCTAAGGCCTTTTAGACTTTGTGCCGATAGCTAAAGGATATTCTAACTGGAATTTCTATAGTTATCATATGAAGTATATTCTTAAGTGCATCCTTTTTCTTGTATCACTTACAGTCATTTCAAATACCGCTAGTGCTCAGCTACAAGAAGTAATCAGTGGCACACTAAAAGTCAGAGTTGTGGATCAGGCTGATGGATCTCACTTCTATAATAGATTCTTACAAGTTGATGGTATTCAGTTAACACTTAACTTCCCCGACTTTGTAGCGGAAAAGCTTAATAAGGAACTTGGAATAAGCGGTATTAGAGTAGAAGTTACTGGTAACAGAGCAGAAAATAATACTTTCATAGTTTCCAGTTATAAGGTGCTTTACGATGGAAGAGTTGGTACTCTTTCTGCTCTTACTGGAAGCAGAAAAATGTTAATTATAATGGTGAACTTCGCCGGCAAATCTCAATCCTGCACCTCATCTCAACTTGATTCAGTTGTTTATACTGGAACAAAATCTACCCAAAAACAATTTGAAACTAGTTCTAAAAATCAGTTCTCACTTGTTAGAGATACGGACGGAAATGGCTCTGCGGATATTTACGGCCCAATTACAATTTCAGAAAGCAGTGGGAGCTGTAACAATCCGGACGGATGGGCTACTCAAGCTAAAAGTGTAGCACAATCTGCTGGAATTAATTTAAGCCTGTATAAACATATATTCTATTCCATGCCTTTATATGACGTCATGGGTTGTGAATACTCGGGGTTAGCTGACCTCGGTTGCGGCACACAGTGTGAAGGATGGATACTTGATTGTAGCACTCGAAATACCTGGACTCATGAATTCGGACACAACTTAGGCATGGAGCATTCTGCTACTGATACTAACAATGATACAGTACTGGAACAGGAGTATGGAGATCATTCCTGCCCTATGGGAAATCCGGAAGAGGCTATGCAGTTCAATGCAATTCATCAAGATCAAATGGGATGGTTTGATGCTTTCGCTGGGAAGAAGACTACTATATCATCTACTGGTGCATATAGTATGGTAGCATTAGAAACAAATGCATCTGACTCTTCTCTTCCGATGACCCTAACAGTACAAAAATCTACCGGAGATTTTTATTATATTTCCTACCGATCTCCTATTGGACTTTTTAACGAAATTCCTTCGCCCTACTCTGGCAAAGTTAGTATCCACCGCTGGACCCCTACTAGTACTTCAAATAGAAAAAGTAGATTTATAAAAGCCCTAAGCACTGGACAGACTTTTAATGATTCTGCTATGGGTTTAACTGTTTGCGTAGGCACCACAAGCTCCACTCATGCAAATGTTGGCGTTGCACTTAATGGAAGTGCTTGCTCAGCATCTAATCCGACAACACCTACCCCAACACCTAGCGCCACCCCAACGCCAACAGCACCACCTACTGGCGGAGCAGATCCTTCAACTCCAGATTTACCAAATGATGAATCCGGACCTGATGATGACAGCATTACGCCCTTAACAGGCGATGCAGATGGAGATGGAGTTAGTGACAGCCAAGAAGCCATTGACGGAACTTCCGCATCTGATCCCGGAAGCTATTTCTCAAGACTTACAAGTCCCACATATACCTTATGGAATGGATTTCTTTCTATGATAAATATCTTAGAACTAATTAATCCAAGTACTACCACCGCAATTACTGTACAACTTAGTCTATATGATATTAATGGCACACTAAAACATGCTCAAAGTATTAATCTTGCGGCAAGTCAACAACAAGACATTATTGTTAATCAACTACCCGGATTTACGGCTGACTCTTATGGAATGATAAAACTAGAATACACAAGTCCTATATCTGGCAGAATGAGCTTTTATCGTGCGGATGGTAGCCAATATCAATTCGCATATAGCGTACCACTTGATAGAGCTACTAAAGGTAAAACAATTTTAGGATTTAATACTTTCCAACCAAGTACAAGACCCGCAGAAAGTAATTTTCAAGTCTATAACTGGCTAACCCTTGTAAATCTCGAAACATCTGCCAAATCATTCACTATCCGCACCTACAATCAAGTTGGAACTAGAATGGCAAGCAGAATAATTAATGTTCCTGCCCTAGGGAGAGTAGATATTGATGGTGGACATGGATTACTTGGATCAAGTGTTGTGGGTATTCACCAAATACGACCTGATGATCCAAATGGACAATATATTGCACAAATTATAAGATATGGATCCAATGCTCCCTCTGGAAGTATTGCATCAGGATACTACTTCGCATTTCCAATAAATGCACAGGCTGGGAATGGTAGAACTCAGATAATACCAATATCAAGACAATTTGGAGAGGCAAATTGGCTTGAACTAATTAATGCTAGAAATGCAACTATTCCAGTAACCGTGAAGTTCTATAATAATCAGGGATTAAAAACTCAAGCTAGCTACAGCTTAGCAGCATTTTCTCAGACCCATATTGGGATAGGCTCATCGATTCTCGCTGACTCAGAACGTGGCTATGCTGAAATTATTCCAGATGGAAATAACAGCATTCTCGCCCAATCAATGAACTATTATAGAAATACTTCTGGTAGTATAGAAGGCATGTTTGGTCTACCATCAAGGGAAGCTCTTGGAAGTACTTTTACAGGTTCTTTCAACCTGTATTTAAATATGGACAATTGGCTAACTTTAACAAATACCTCAACCTCAGCGCTAACTGTTTACTTATCTACAAAAAGTCCAGGCGGAGATGGTTTTACCTCAGTAAGTCTTGGAGCTAATAGTACTAGCGCTCTTAATATAGGTACAAATTCAAGTCTACTGGCTAACGCTGATACGTATGGATCACTGAGGCTTGTTCCAGACAGGGTAAACTCACTTTCTACAAATCTGATTCGTAGAAGGCCAGAAGGTGATGGAATAGATTTTACCTTTCCTACTGAGATGCGTGCTGAATAAGATTTAACACTCAGCTTTTAATTTCTGATAATCTACCTTACCACTACCAAGTAAAGGTAAAGAAGCAACTATTCGTATCTCTTTTGGAAATCCTAATTCAGGAATACCTTTCTCCCTAAGCGCTGTAAATAAAGATTCTTTATCAAGTACTTTATTGGTTGAGAAAGCAATTAACCTTTCTCCCTTTCTACTAT
>JBILFC010000158.1:0-6959 GCA_044351785.1 Bdellovibrionota bacterium | reverse complement strand
CATTAGAAACTGAGAGTAATAGAATAATTATCATTTAATACTATGTGGACTTACACCCAAAAAACACTTTATAAATTAGGAGACACTCCTTTTCAGGGGCAATCTAAGTTGTCGGCATTAGCTTTAATTGCAGGTTTAGGATTGCTCGCTTTTGCAATTATTCTAATTCTTAAGCCTGAGATACTAGCCTTTATCTTAGCCGGTGTCTTTATTTTTCTTGGTTTAGGTCTCCTTTCATTGTCTTTTGTACTGAAGGGTACAGCAAGCAAGGGTTTTAGAATGCATTTATTCTAAAACTTAATGATTCACTGTTGGTGCTATTAGTGCTTCTGCTATTAGCTCCGCAATATCTTTAACTTCTAATTTCCCTTCTTGATTCTCTAGCTTTACTCCGTCCTCTAGCATTTGCATGCAGAATGGGCAGGCGGTTCCAATTGTTTTTGCGCCCGTATCATTTGCTTGAACTACTCTTAAGCGATTTACTCTTTCGCCAACTTTCATGTCATGCCAGTAATGACCACCACCTGCACCACAACACATACTACGTTCTTTATTGGATGACATTTCTTTAAGGTTAATTATTCCTAGACTTTCTAGTACTTCCCTGGGCGCATCATACTCATTGTTATATCTTCCTAGATAGCAGGGATCGTGAAAGGTGATAGAAGATAAAGAGCTTGAATTAACTGAGATAAAACTATCTTTAATAATTTGGTTGATAAATACCGAGTGGTGTTCCACTGTGAATGGTGCATCTGAAATGGTTCCGAACTCAGGGTACTCATTTTTTATTGTATTAAAGCAGTGAGGACAGTGAGTAACAATTTTCTTAAATTTAACATCTTTAAATGTAGCAATATTTTTCTTCGCAGACATTTGAAAGGTGTTCTCATCACCAAGCCTTCTAGCAGGATCTCCAGTGCAGGCTTCAAGATTACCAAGTAAGCCCCAGGATTTCCCAGAAGCATTTAAAATAGATAACATTGCTTTTGCTATCTTTTGCTTCCTGGTATCGAAGGTCGAAATACAGCCAGTCCAATATAGAATTTCTACTTCATCTCCTGCCTTTAATCTTTTAGCATCTAAGTCTTTAAACCAATCTTCTCTTTCGTCGGGAGAACCCATGGGTGTATTCTTAGATTCTATCGCTCGAAGAATTGGTTGAGCTTCAGATGGAACTTGTCCTTGAATGAGTACAAGATTTTGCCTCGTTTGAGTTATATAATCGACATGATTAATCCCTACTGGGCACGCTTCAACGCAAGCAAGGCAGGTAGTACATGACCAGAATACATCTGCGTCCATTACTTCTCCTGCAAGGAGTGCATCTTCTTTAATCCCTAAACTTGTCTTAGTAGCGTTGTTTACTAAATCTGATTTACTTCTCTTAAATTGATCGGGATGAAGGCTGGGAGATTCTTTGAGTAATAATTCTTTAAGTAGGAATGAGTCTAGTTTTTTTAATAGTATTAATAATTTATTATTTGATTGTGAAGGCTTGGATGCGTGTAGGTTTAAGAGGTGATCTCTTGTGTCTAGAATTAACCATTTAGGGGATAGTGCCTTTCCGCTATTATAAGCTGGACAGACTTCTTGGCATCTTCCACAAGAAGTACATGCATCAAGATCTAACCTTCTTTTCCAGTCAAGGTCTTTTACGCTAGCAATCCCAAGGGAGAAGTCTCCATCTCCATTTGCGGCCTCTTCGAGAAGTTTCTCAAGATCTCCTCCTGACTTTATCTGTCCTAGAGGCTTGTAAATATCCCTAAAATACAAATTTAAACTGCTACTGATTATGTGAAAAAACTTAGAATAAGGCATTAATGCTACAAACGTCAGAAATGTAAGTGTGTGAAACCACCAGATGCTAAAGTGAAGAACCTTTCCAGAGTTTTCTGAAATTCCCCAAAAGAATTTACTTACTAAAAATCCGATAAAAGAATAATGACTCCAAGGATCATTTGATGCATGGAGTCGTAAGCCTTCAAGTAAGAAGCCTTGAATGATCATTAAGCTGAACATGCTTAGCATGAATCTGTCAGCTTTTGTGGAGTGAAGCTTGTCAGGTTGTTCCTTAAAACGCCTGTGGCTTGCTAGTGAAATACCAACTAGAAATAGAAATCCGAATGCATCACTTGCAACTGTGATTGCTAGGTAGAAGCTTCCTCGGTAAGTATCTAACCCAAAGTCATGAGAAAGAAATACCATGGTAGTTGTGAAAAGAAGTACTAGAAAGCCTATGTATATCAAGGCATGAAATAGTCCTGCTTGAGAGTTCCTACTCACTCTTTTTTGAAATACTACATTTAGTATAAAATGATGAAGTCTCTTTAAGGAGAAGTCAGGTTTTGTTCCAGTAATGCCACTCGTCCATAAAACGACTCTTTGGTAGAAACCATTAAGGAATACTATGAATGCTATTGAGAGGAGAATGTATAGGGCTACTTGATTCCCTACAGCGGGCAAGTTCCAATAAATTGGTCTCGTTGCCGTTTCAATTGAATTTCCGTAGTTTATAGCCGTACTCACAATATCCTTACCCCTATGCTTTTAATCCGCTCATATCTTACATGATTAAATCATATTAGGAAGTCTTTAAGGTAAAAGTATCCTTGTAAGTAGTTGAAAATACTGATATAAAACTTATAAGAATAGGAAGTTAAAGGTTCTTTGTGTATAAGACGCTTTATTATTTACTTGATCCTGAATAGAATCATGTTTAGATCTGTAGCAAAATATTTAAATTAATTTAATGGACCCCGACCCTTATAGTACCCTAGACCATATTTACTTATTAATCTTATTGATTGTAATTAACGGCGCCTTTGTGGCCGGTGAGTATGCCTTAATTTCATGTGATCCAAGTGTCATCAGGGACCCTGAAAATAGAAAGAGAAGAAAGTCTGCAGTTTGGCTTCTAGATCATAGTGAACTCTCAGTAGCTTCAATTCAGTTGGGTATCACTGTTTGTAGTTTGATAATTGGTTGGATTGGGATTGAATATTTTCAGGGTAAGTTAGCTAGTTTATTTTTAGCAAGCCCAGAGTCATTTGTATTATTCGTTTTGCCTTTAGTCCTAGCAGTTGTGCTTTTAACTGTAATTCACGTGATCTTCGGTGAGTTAGTTGTAAAAGCAATTGCCACTTCATTTCCTGAAGTTACTCTTTATTTTCTAGCTGGTCCGATTAAACTTTTTACAATTATTAGCTATCCTCTTGGCAAGATTGCTTATGTTTTAGCAAATATTATTTTAAAACCTTTCCAGCTTACTATTGGGCAATCTGATGATTCGACTCTTTCAATTGCTGAAATAAAGAGGCTTTTCGCTTCTGTGCCATCATCTTCCGAGCTTAGGCCGGAGCAAGCTAGAATGATTAGAGGGGTAGTAGGGTTTTCAGAAACTGTAGCTAGAGAGATTATGACTCCTCGTACTGATTTGGTTACCGTTAAAGTTAGAGATTCTTTAGATCAAGTTTTAGAAGTAATTTTGGAATCAGGATTCTCTCGTTTACCTGTAAGTGGTGATAGGGTTGATGATGTATTAGGGATATTACTTGCTAGGGATGTCATGCCTTACCTCGTGGAAGGAAAGAGAGG
This sequence comes from Bdellovibrionota bacterium, assembly GCA_044351785.1. Classification (GTDB taxonomy): domain Bacteria; phylum Bdellovibrionota_C; class UBA2361; order SZUA-149; family DAOLCO01; genus JAIYCX01. The sequence continues at coordinate 3,362 of JBILFC010000158.1, read as the reverse complement.
TAGCTTTGATGTACGTAAAATAATGAGGCAGTGCTTTTTTATCCCTGGAACTAAACCAATAGATGATCTCTTAGCGGAATTTAAAAAGCGAAAGCAGCATATGGCTGTCATACTTGATGAGCACGGGGGCCTAGATGGTGTTGTAACTTTAGAGGATCTTTTAGAAGAAATAGTTGGAAATATCTACGATGAAAGTGATGATCTTGATAGAGAAGTAGTCTTACTCGAAAATGGTGATATGATTGTAGATGGTGGACTTTTAGTGGCGGATATCAATGAGAAGTATTCTTTAAAGATTCCTGAGGGTGAGTATGATACTGTGGCTGGATTCTTATTTACCTTTTTAGGGAGAATACCTAGAGTTAGTGATACAGTCTTTATTTCTAATAACTCTGATATCTTTATTAATTCTAAGCCCTACGAGAATGATGTAGAAAGATCTTATGAAGAGGCTATCCTAGAAGGTGGTCTATGTATTTCTATGAATGAAGTTGAAGGTCATAGAATTGAATCTGTAAAACTGTCAAAAATTGATCCCAAGACATTGGATGAAATATTATCTGATGAATCAAATTCCTCAAGCTCTGCATCTATAGAGAGTAATCAAGTTAACGAAAAATAGGGATAGAAGCGTCCATCGCAGCTATCAATACCTTATGCACTTGGTTGCGTAACGAATTTTAGCACTTTTAGAATTAAATTTAAGTACTTATGGCAATCTCAGAAGAAGAACAAATGAAGGCGATGCTTGCCGAAATGGGCATGGACTCTATGGATGAGTTGGGTGATGCATCAGAGGATTCTGTTGACTCTCGACCAATACCAGAGGGGCCAGTTAGAAGACCTTCATCTATAGATGAATCTAATTCTCAGGCTACAGCGGATCTGATGAATGTAGAGATGCAAGCTACGGAAGAAACGCCACAGGTTGAAAATAGCATGGCTGAGTTAGAGACTGTGAAGTCTGCTGCTATTTCAGACTCATCTCCAATTAGAGATGTTAAACCCATGCCAACCTCGGGTGCGCAGCATCGTGATCTTACTGTAAATGCCTTACTTCATTTAATGGGTCTTCCTACTGGTAGTCAGCTTTCTGTCCTTGATAGTAAGTTAGATCTTGTGATGACTAAGTTAACCACATTGAGTGCTAAGATTGATAGAATGAATTCCCAGTTTGAACTTATTAGTTCAACTTCTGCAACTGAGCGTTTGGAGTTTCAGGTAAGTGAAATACGTTCAATAATGAAAAAGTTTTTCCCTCAAGCATTTTCTGGGCCCGGTATGCCAGCGCAGGCTACAAAGCTTTCTCCAGCGAAGTCTCCAGTTGTTGTGCAATCGTCTGAGCCAGCAACGGCTAAAGCTAGTGCAGGAAGTGACGTTAAGGAGACGCCTAAGAAAGAGACGTCTGTGCATGTGGACATAGGGCTCGCGCAAATGGAAGAAGAGGAAGAGCCACTTTCAGATGAAGATTATCAGGTGTTAGAAGCTCAGAAATTAAGAGAGCAAGTTAAGAACGAAATTAAATAAGATTATTATGGCTAGAACAGAAGTTAATACAAAATCGCAGAAGAAAGTTAGTCCGGCTATTAAGTCTGGGTCTAAGAAAAATAAGAATTCTGTAGTAGAGATCAATTTGTCTAAAACTGCTTCAAAGAAGAAGGTAGAAACAAAGCAGGCAAAGCCTAAGTCTAAAACTAAGCAAGTCGTAGCGCCTAAGAAAACTAAATCGGCTAAGGTCGAGACTAAAAAGCTTGAAAAAGCTAAAAGTTTCAAGTCTGCGAAAGTTGAACAGGTAAAAGTTAGCACTAAGTCTGTAAAAAAGGCGCCAGAGAAGAAGGTAACTATAGCAAATAAAAAGACTAGAGTCGTTACTACTAAAGCGAAGACAGAGGTCGTTGTCGCTGGTAAAACTAAATTTGGTAAAGATGTTACGAAGAGAGAGCGTCCTCAGGCAAGAACTGCTGCGAGTAGAGCAAGTACTGCTGCGAATCCTCAAGTTCAGGCACTTCTAGCTCCTACAGAGGAAATGCTTAAACCATTTAGAGAAGCAGCTAAAAGAAATCAAGCAAATCAGAAAGCGAAGCAGAAAGAGGTTAAGCAAAAGAATTTTTTAGCAAAGCCTCAAAAGACTGGAAAGAAAGTTACTGTTGATCTAAGGCTTCATTCGCCTATGTCGGAGGGATATTTTTCAACTGGTGGTGTTGATCCTGCGGGAGCAATGGTGCGTTTAGCTAAGGCTAAGGGTATAGATATGATTGCTGTAACTGATTATCATTCCGCTGAATTTGTAGATATTATTACCGAAAAGGCTAAGGATACTACTGTTTCTGTGTTACCTGGTGTCGATCTTAGATGTAGAATCAATGCTTGTAATGAAGTGTATTTTGTAGCTCTTTTTGAAGAGGGTAAAAGTTCAGATGATTTATACCGTGTGTTAGCAAAGATAGGTGTTCCACTTTCTGCTCGTGGTAGTAAGGATTATGTAGTTGGAAAGTCTCTTAAGGAAATTATTGAAGTTGTAGAAGAAGAGGGTGGTATTTTAATTCCTAGTAGGATTGATAAGACTCCGAATAGGCTTAATACAGCTAAGACTTTGGTTGAAGAATTTGGGTTCCATGCGTTTGATATGGTTCATCCTGAGAACCCAGATTACTTTAAGGATCGTTGGCCAGGTGGTGAGTTTACATTTTTCTCATTTTCTAACGCTAATTCCTTAGGTCAGATTGGTAGTAGAACATTTTCTACTAAAATGCCTAGTGAAGGATTTAAGGGGCTTAAGGAACTTGTGGGTAGAAGAAGGGCGGAGTAGAAGTTTTTTTTCTTAGCGAGATTGACATTTTTTAAATAATTCACTATAAACCTACTCACAATTTAGTTGGGTAGAAGAGTTAAATCTTGGCAACTTTAAAATAGCTTCTAAGACACTGAGGTTATTAATAAGTTGTCAATGAAAGAGAAAATAAGGTTAACCTTAGAGGTTAAGATTGTTTTTCGGTAAAGTCTAGGCAACACTCTTAAAAGTGCAAATCCTTCGATAGATCTTGAACCAGAGCCTAAAGTGATTAGTGAAAGCTAATTGTTTTAGGCTTTGGTTTGAACTCTCGAGAGTGAATAGCTGCACACAAAAGAGTTTGGATTATGGCAAATGTGTTTCAAAATTTTTTTGGATTGTCTGTGTCTGTTTCTGGAGAAAATCTGATGACATGTGCACGAGGACGGCCTGTACAGGCCACTGGGCGAGATCAACTTTAAATAGCGAACGTACTTTTACTTGTTATGATTAGTAGTGTAGGAAATGTGTATCAGGGCATTTAGGATATCGTTCCCTTAAGGGAACGAGCGAGTAAAATTATGTAGGAAAT
>JBILFC010000157.1:0-7002 GCA_044351785.1 Bdellovibrionota bacterium | reverse complement strand
TTACTTATTAATTGCCCTAACCCCAACCCTATCTGCTATTAGTAGCGGAACACTTCTATCAATTTCTAGACTCCTCATGCCCTTAGTAGTTATACCAATGATAATTTCCAAGTCACTAAAAGAAGATACGCAGCAAATTATAATTATCTGCTCAGCCTTCCTACTAGGAATCATGACCCTCTTATATTCACTAGGAATAAGCTTTGCTCTAGCTTAAGTTTCTTAAGCGGATCCTTGAAAGATGCGCTGCCCTTCTCCTATCTCCGATTAAGAAGCTAATTAACATGAAATCTAAGGCTGCATAAAAATGAGCTTTGAATGTATTTTTCATATCTTTAGGCGCGCGGTACAAATTACTCAAAAGCACAAAAAGTGATTTAACATTCTGTACGATAAAAGATCCATCAATCCCGAAAAATGATTTATTACGCCAGGTAAATAACTTCTTACTTCGATTATAAAAATAAACTCTAAAAGGCTCCTCGGCTTTCCCCTGATAAACTCCATGCCAGACCTTAGAATCTACAGAAATAATAGACTTAATACCTTTTATCTTTGCTCTTAGGCACCACTCTGTTTCCTCGAAATATAAAAAATAATCCTCCGCTAGATAAGACACCTCTGAAAGAATTGAAGTAGGAAGAAAGATACTACACCCCGGCACATAATCACATTCAAAAAACTGCTTTCCGGTGTCACCCTTTAAGTCCTCAGGAATCTCATTCCCCATACTTACCTCACCACTAGAATTTATAAAACCACCCATACCCCACGGTTCACTTGAAACTTCACCATTAACAAGTGAATAAACAAGACTACCTATTAAAGCTGGAGAATTCTTCTCTGACAATGCCACTAATGGACTCAAACTATCTGTATTTAAAACAACATCAGGATTTAAAATCCAGCAATAATCAACTCCCATCTCTAGGGCCATTTTCAAACCAATATTTAAGGCATAGGCATAGCCTCTATTCTCAGGGATTATAATTCTAAAAAAACTCTCAGGTAAAACATTCTCCTCTAGGTCTTGAGTAACGTCTAAAATCAAGCCTGATAACTTAATATCATCTATCTTGAGCTCGCGGATAGACTCGATTAAGCCTTTAACACTTCGTGTAGAATTATAATTTACTGAGATTATTAGAACTTGCTTCACACCTTATTCTTTATCAAGAATACGTTTATTATGCTCTAGTGCATAGTTCTTCTTATCACCTAATTCAATAGCCTGCATCAACAACCTTCTACCTACATCTTTTTCGTCTTCTGTAAGACTAGAATCATAAACGATTCCACCTAAATTATTTAAAGTATGTGTATCGGCAGGATTTAGCAATTGCGCTCTACCTAAAAGCTCCTTACTGACTGCTAAATTGCCTAATTTTTCCTCGACATATGCCAAATGTACATAGGCCCTAGAGTAATTAGAATCCCTACTTAAACTTTCCAAGAAGAATCCCTTTGCTATTTCCAACTTACCTCTACGCACCTGAACAGCCCCCAATCCGTCTACCGCCTCAGGATCCATAGACCTAAGGTCCGCAGCTAAGTAAAATACCGCCTCAGCTTTTTGTAGTAACTGTGGGTCTGCAGTAGCATTCATGAATAATTTAGTATCGTAGTCTCTTAAATAAACCACTCCTTTCCCAATAAGGTTAACATAATCTTCCCTAGTAGACTTCGGCGCTATAGGCTCATTTAAACTACAGCCTATTAGGTAAGAACAAATTAAAGTAAGTTTAAGCAGCTTCAGCATAATCATCACCTAATTCTTCTTCTCGATTAATTAGCTTTACAGTACAATATTCTGGCACTTCCTCAGCCGAAATTACCAATAAGGGCCCACCTGCCTTCCTTAAAACTCTAAATATTTGAGTTCTAATACTTGATGGTGTAAGGATTACACGCAGAGATTCATCCTCTTCTACCTCCAACTCCTGATACCAAGATCTAATATTCTCGCACAATCTCGGATGTAAGCTAAGTCCAGCCTCCACCTGCGTCATTGCTTGGTCCTCATAATCGTCTGGCAATAAAAGAACAGCTATTTGATTCTGATCATCCTTTATATCCTTAACAATTACTGATGCAAGTTTTTCCCTAACACTTCTCAGACATTCAAAAAATAACTTATCTACGAAGTCCTTATCAATATGCCTTGATTGCTCTGAATGAAATAGCTCCGCCAATGCCTGCATAATTCCGCCGAAATCCCTAATCGTAACACCCTCCTGAACAAGCTGCCTTAGAACTAAAGTTAAAGTGGTGACACTCACCTTTTCAGGCACCACATCATTAATAACATCTGTAAAATATGGCTCATACATATCAAGTAGCTGCCTAGTCTGAGAGTCATTTACAAAATCAAGTAGTGACTCTCTAAGTAACTTATTTAATAATCTACCTACAAGTCTACTCCACGGGTCCATCTCATCACCCTGATTAGAAACTTCCACATAAGATACAGCACCTCTGCCTTGACTAAACACAAGAAGCTCCGCCCTAACATCTGTTACTGCTGGATCTACATCAAATGCGATATCCGGTAACACTACACCGAGACAATCATATACATCTCCCCTTATTGCATCTACGTAAGAGCTAATTGTTTCTTCATGCTGTAATTTAAGAGCAGCACTTGGGCTTAATTTAACAACGATTGGAGGTAATACTCTTGGCTTAAATGGATACTCAACCTTTTTCATTTTTTCTTTCTTTAACAACTTAACTTGCGCATACCATAAAGAAAAAGGAATTGAAGAAAGGCAAATAAATGGCAAGGCTGGAAGTCCTGGCACCATAGCAAGAACAGAGAGCACTACTCCTGTCATAAGCAGAATAATAGGCTCTCCGGTAATCTGCTTAATAATTTCATCTGAAAGATTACCTCCTTCTTTTTCACTTACCCTAGTAATTACTATACCTGCAGAAACAGAAACCAATACTGCTGGCAATTGTGATATCAAGCCATCACCGACGGTTAAAAGAGTATAACGTTCGATTGCCGACATAATCGGCATTCCATCTCTAATCGCACCGATTAAAATACCGGCAACAATATTAATCAGAGTTATACACAGTCCTACTATTGCATCCCCTTTTATAAACTTCATTGCACCGTCAAGAGCACCGTATAGCTTAGCTTCTCTGTGAAGCTCTCGTCTTTTCTCTCTAGCATCAGACATACTGACAAGTCCTGCCCGCATATCTGCATCAATTGACATTTGTTTACCTGGCATTGCATCAAGCGTAAAACGAGCAGCAACTTCAGCTACTCTTTCTGAACCCTTTGCTATGACAAGAAACTGAATTATCGAAATAATAGAAAATATCACTAGACCGACAATAGTACTCCCTGATACTACAAATTCCCCAAAGGCAACTATCAACTCTGGCACTTCACTTCCACTGAGAATTAATCTAGTACTTGAAACATTTAACCCAAGTCTATACAAAGTACTAAGAAGCAATATGGAAGGAAGAGAAGTAAACCGCTCAGGCTCTGCCACGAAGACGGATGATAGAAGCAACAATATACAAAAAGATATATTACTCGCTAATAAAACATCCAGTAACCACGAAGGCATGGGAAAGATAATCATCCCTACTACCACTAATAATATTAATGGTAGTAAAGAATCTCTCCAGTTTACTTCTCTTAAGTTTGAACTCATATCAAGCTATTTAAGATTAGCAATTATAGAAGTCGCTGTATTATGCTTCTTATCTTCAATATTTGATAAAGCAGTAGCTCTCTGACTTCTCATATTTAGAAAGGCATTAAATCCAGTTATTGCAATTTCACTAAATCCTTCCTGAGATAGGTAACTTTGCAAAAGATTTGATATTTGCATATCCGTTGAATATGGATTCAGTATAGTTTGCCTTGCTTCTTCCAAAAATTGCTTGGTTACGGCTTGTGCTTGTGTTGATGGTACCTCTGACATAATTCCCCTTTTTTTATTTAATTTATTATCCCAACTTCAAATTTCTTACCGCAGCCATTCGAGATTCATGTTGAGATCTCTCAATGTTTGAAGTGAATGAGACTTGTTGTTGTTCTAGTTGTATTTGTATTTGTTTCTCGATTAACGCTTGGTAATTCGGCGATATATCTACTGTTTGCGCTCCACCACCTTGAAGTAATGAAGATCCAAAATTTACCCCGCTCGCTATAGGCTCAGGTAACATCCTAGCTGTAGCTTGACCCAAGGATTTAATCGTATCTACTACTGCTCCCACTGAAGACATATACTATTTCCTTTATATTATCCGGTTATTAATTCTTGCTCACTTTGAGCCTCTAATTGGTTATCGCTCTTTTCCGACTCTTGATTCAAAAAAACTTCTTTTATTTGAAAAATAATTTCCTCTTCTTCAATACTCATAGTAGCGCTCGCTAATGGCTCACCTCCTAACAAGAACGTGACTAAGCTAGATTCTGAAAGCTTGATACGAACTTCTGCCCCAGCTTCTAATTTTAACACTTCACTTAAAGGCATTTGTATCTCTCCTATGGACACCTGAAGAGGTAGTGAAAGAACTGACAAACTGGAATTGTGACCAGCCGAACTACCATCATCTGGTGATAGTACTTCTTCATCAAACAACTTTAAATTAAACATTACGCACTCTCCTTAAATTACCTTGAATACACACCGAACTTATACTTAGATCATTCTTAGGCACCCTAAACTCCCCTCCTTGCCCCAACTGCGACAATAGAAATAACTCTGATACCTTCATAGTGGCTAAGAGACTTATCGTGAGTGAATTTTTAGATAGAATATCATCTAAGGATAATGACTTAGCTTCTACATAGGTCCCGACAGGCATCGAAGACAGATACCTTAGGACATCAATTTGCTTCATTCTGAAGAACCCCTTCATTAAGCTTCTCAAGAATATTTTCTCTAGAAATTTTCTTTCTGAGACGCTTCTTTCTTAGCACTACTGTTAGAATTAAAACGACAAATAGGACTAAGGCACCTACAAGATACTCCGAGAAAGCGGAATTCATCTTCATCTTTTCTTTTATACTATTAAAATCAACACTAAACACCCTTGATGTACCTGAACTTTCCGGACTTATTGCTGGCAATAAATCATCTTCTGACCTTAGATCTGGAACTTTACTAACCACAAAAAGCACAGAAACCTTTTCTTTTGCTAAACCTGCCCCCTTAGAAACTAACTCTTTAATGATATCCTCATTAATGTTTCCTAACTCATGCAGAACAAGAATTGAAGCCGATCTTTCCTGTATAGTATTCATTGAAAGTGGATCTGTAGGCGCATTATAAATATGAACTCTTGCTTGTTTCACCAATGGTATTAAACGAATGGAACTAGATAAGTTTCTTGCTAGCTCTCTATCCCTTGCTGACTCCTTCTCCTCTTTAGATTGAAACATAGGAGCACTATCAGAAGCTTCTATCGCTATAGAATCTTGAAAAACCTTCTTCTCTTCTAAAACTCTTAGTGCCTTAGTTAAATCACCTGAACTAATTTTAAGAACCCACTCCTTACCAATCAAGGTCTTACTTGCATCTAAGCCGCTTTCCCTTAGAGAATATAGTATTTTATTCGCCTCTAACTCACTACCAAGATGTATCAGATCTTCTTTACAAGCAACCAAAGAGAGAATACCAATACATAAAAATCCTTTCACAAAGACTTTTTTCATAAAAACTCCGTAAAAGTTATACATTTTTAACTAGAATTTCTCTAAGCTGACTAAGGCCCTTTGCATGCAACCTACAAAGATATGTCTTAGACAATTCCGGCATTTCTAAACTAATTTCTGCTAAAGTCTTTTCCTCATAATATCGGCCTTCAAGTATCCTTTTTACAACTGGATCAAGCCTATCCAATGCACTCTTTAACAATTTAGATATCTGGTCCTTGGACACCTTATCTTCCTGATGTAAATCATCTACATAAGAGATTTCAACTTCCTGCGTAGAACGGTTTACATGAACTGAGATTCCACTATCTTCAATTAAAGTTTTTAACTTCTCTAAAGCTTGAACATTATTAGCAGTCAGTAATGCATTTTCTTCTTCACTTTGTACTTTCAATTTATTATATGCATTTCTTGATAGACCACCATTAATTTGCATGTAATCATACATACTACCTACAATTCTAAAATAGGAGTATGTCCTAAAGGCATCAGCTTTATCCAACTTACATCGAGAAGCCGCATCACAAAGTCCGAGATAAGCTGAACTCACTAAGTCCTCTGCCTCAGCTTGAGTATGCGCTCTTTTTCCATAAAACCGCATTGCCAACTTATGAGCGAAAGCAATGTTGTCATTTACTATCTTCTGCCTACTGACTAATTCTTGATTTTCCATTGAAGCACTTCCTTATATAAATTAATAAGGTCACCAACGCATAGTGACTGCTTCTTATATGCAAGGCGTGCCAACTTTCCGCGATCAGAAAGAAGTAAAGATTATAGGCTGTTAAGTAATTTCTAATTGATGCTATTCACCGCACTGATGCAATTAGCATCAGGATGAACTACTCCCCAAATAAGCGATCTAAGATAATTGCCACAGCCGATCTAACGGATAAATGATTATACTTCGCGGGGCCATATATCGGATCAAGTCTATACTCTGCTCTATCCACAAGTGAATCGTGTAGTCCCCAGGCAGTACCGAAGATTAACAACAATGGTTGTTTAATATTAGGAATTATATTTCTAAAACTTTCGTAGTCTAATGTTCTCTCTCCTGGTCTAGCCGAAGTTGCAATAACTCTCGGTAGAACACCGTGCTCCTTCTCTATCCCACTTAGCACGTCATCAAAAGCTGCGACTAACTTTATATAAGCCAGAGCTTCACTTCTATTTGGATTATATTCAAGACCTCTTCCCTCGGACCAATGTAAACATATCTTTTCCATCAGTCGCCTTAAAGTTTTAGATGGATGTACGATATAGTAACCATCTAAATTAAAGGTTCTCACACTTCTAGCTATGTCATGGAC